>JAAYBK010000441.1 GCA_012718885.1 Ruminococcus sp.
CTGTTCCTCCTCATCTGATTCGTCTATAACAACTACCTTAGCTATTTTCTTGTCCATTGCATAAGCTCTTGCTGATTCAAGATCGTCAAAGAGAGCGCTTTCCACAATAAAGCCCTGTTCACGCAGTTCCTGTGCAGCCTTGAGTGCAGCAACCTCACAGCCCTCTTCAGCGTATACAAGAACATCTGTCCTTGGAGGTGCAGGGAATACTCCGTTCTTTTCGATGACCTTTGCCACACCATTAACATTTATAGCGAAGCCTACGGCCGGGACATCATATCCAAATTCGGATATGAGCTTATCATATCGTCCGCCGGAGATAACTTCTTCACCATGTCCCTGTAAATAGCCCTTTATTACAAGTCCTGTATAATAGTCAGTCTTGTTTACGAGACCAAGATCTACGGTTATTGCTCCGTCACCGCCACAGATCTCACTTGCATCAACATAAACATCTCTGAGTTCATCAAGAAGGCGCTTGATATTATCATCCGGCATGAGCTCTTCAGCCTTATCAAATACTTCCATTCCGCCAAAAAGTGCTGGCAGCTTCTTAAGAGCTGTTGTAACAGGATTAGCGCCGAGAGTGTCAAGTAGATCGTTGAGTGCAGGGAAGTTCTTTGCCTCTATATTCTGGCGTATTTTTTCTTTAACATTGTCGGATACTTCAAGCTTGCTTACAAGCTCTTTGAAAATGCCAATATTGCCTATTTCAAGAGAAAACTCCATGCCAAATGCCTTGAGAGCTTCAACGGCTGTTGATATAACTTCAAGATCAGCTATCTTTAACTGTGAACCTATAAGCTCAACTCCGGCCTGAACAATCTCATCACTTCTGCCTTTAAGAGCAGGCTCGGTACGGTAAACAGTCTGATTATAGCAAAGCTTCAGCGGAAGCATAGCGTCTCTAAGTCTTGTGGCAATAACTCTTGCGATAGGCATTGTGGAATCAGGACGCATTACAAGCAGTCTGCCCTTATTGTCGGTAAGCTTATAAAGATTCTCCTGTGGGAAATAGCTGGAATTAAGGTTGAAAACGTCAAAGAATTCCAGTCCCGGAGTTATCATTTCGCTGTATCCCCTGCTCTTGAATATATTAAACAAGGTCTTTTCAATTTTTCTTCTGATTATACATTCGCCGAAGAGCAGATCCTTTGTGCCCTCGGGAGTGATAAGGTCATAATTTCGCATTATATACCTCCTGTTGTGTTTTTAATCACTTTAGTCTGCTAATATGCTACTATGGTAATATGATAACATATTACTAAAAGAAAGTCAAGCTTAAAACAAGGATAACTGTGCAGAATCGGGTAAATCACCAAATGCCCCTATACTTTTCAACACATCTATTGTCGTTTTTGACGCACCGCTCATTTCCTGGAACTCTTCAACAGAGATAAATCCACCTTTCTGAGCTGCTTCATACAGTCCTTTGGCAGCATTGTCTCCGACACCGCTCATAGCCGAGAAAGGTATCCTGAGCTTTCCGTCTTCTACAAGATAATCTGTTGCATGGGACTTAAAAAGGTCTATAGGCAGGAACTCGTATCCTCTTGACATCATCTCGTTTGTAATGAGAAGGATATCATAAAGATCAGATTCCTTCTTTGATCGGTCATTGCCAAGAGCCTTTAGTTCCTCTATTCTTGCTCTTACGGCTGCGATGCCTTTTACTGCAAGCTCTGCATCGAAATCCTCGCCTCGTACCGAGAAGTAGGTAGCATAATATTCCAGCGGTCTGTGCAGCTTGAACCAGCCCAGCTTTATAGCTGCAATAACGTATGCGGCAGCATGAGCCTTCGGGAACATATACTTTATTTTAAGGCAGCTTTCAATATACCACTCAGGGACGTTGTGATCCTTGAGCATTTCAATTATCTCAGGTGTGAACTGCTTCGGAGCCTTGCCCTTTCGTGTCCACTCCATTATCTGGAACGCCATTTTTGGCTCAACACCTTTATATAATAAGTACGTCATAATACTGTCACGGGTACCGATAACTTCTGAAATTGTGCATATGCCCTGATCTATGAGATCCTTTGCATTGCCGAGCCATACATCAGTACCGTGTGAAAGGCCGGATATCTGGAGGAAGTCACTGAATTTAGTAGGCTTTGCGTCCAGAAGCATCTGTATTGTAAAGCCTGTTCCCATTTCCGGGATACCAAGGCTTCCTGTCTGGCAGTATATATCATCAGGTGTTACTCCAAGCACATCACAGTTCGTACACATACGTACAACATCAGGGTCAGATGTCGGAACATCCTTGATCTTGATTCCGGTAAGGTCTTCGAGGTGTTTATAGAGCGTAGGTACTACATGACCGAGCTCATCAAGCTTCAGTATCGTATCATGAAGAGAGTTGAAGGTGAAGTGAGTAGTAATAATCTCAGAATCCGCAGTATCAGCCGGATGCTGAACCGGAGTGAAGTCGTAAACGTCATAGTCTGAAGGAACAACGACCATTCCTCCGGGGTGCTGTCCGGTGGTACGTTTTATTCCCGTACAGCCTATGGCAAGGCGGTTCATCTCGGCATTGTTAAGAGTGATACCGTTCTCCTCGCAGTATTTCTTAACGTATCCGTAGGCTGTCTTATCAGCGACAACAGAAATAGTTCCTGCCTTGAAAACATTGGCTTTACCGAAGAGTTTTTCTGTATATCTGTGTGCCCAGAACTGATATTCATCGGAGAAGTTAAGGTCGATATCAGGAGCCTTGTCTCCGTCGAATCCAAGGAAGGTCTCGAACGGGATATCATGACCGTCACGGAACATATCTGTTCCGCAGTCAGGGCAGTTCTTCTGTGGAAGATCAAAGCCTGAGCCGTATACACCGTCCAGAAGGAATTCACTGTGCTTGCATTTAGGGCAGATATAATGCGGCGGCAGAGGATTAACCTCGGAGATGCCTGCCATATTTGCAACGAATGAGGAACCTACAGATCCTCGTGAACCTACAAGATATCCGTTATCCACAGAGTTCCATACAAGCTTCTGAGCAATGATATAGAGCACGGAGAATCCGTGTTTTATAATAGAGGACAGCTCTCTGTCCAGCCTCTTGTCAACAAGCTCCGGCAGCGGATCACCATATATCTCATGGGCTTTGTCATGAGTTATCTTTACGAGCTCTTCTTCTGCACCTTCGATAGTCGGAGTAAATGTTCCTTTTGGTATCGGACGGACAACTTCTATCATATCCGCTATAATGTTAGTGTTTGTTATAACAACTTCCTTTGCCTTCTCAGGACCGAGAAATTCGAATTCTGCCAGCATTTCTTCAGTAGTCCTGAAGTAAAGTGGGGCCTGATTCTCAGCGTCCTTGAATCCCATTGTTGCAAGGATTATCTTTCTGAATATACCGTCCTTCTGGTCAATGAAGTGTACATCACAGGTAGCGCAGGTCGGTATGCCTAATCTATCGCCGAGAGCAACTATCCTGCGGTTATAATCACGCAGCTCCTCATCGTTTTCGGCAGTTCCCTCACGGACCATGAACGCATTGTTGGCGATAGGTTGTATTTCAAGATAGTCATAAAAGCGTGCCAGCTTTTCGAGTTCACTTTCAGGCGCCTTATTCACCATGGCCTGGAACAATTCGCCGGCCTCACAGGCACTTCCGAAGATAAGTCCTTCTCTGTGAGCCTGAAGAACAGATTTCGGTATCAGCGGCTTTTTATAGAAATAATCAAGGTTGCTATAGGAAACCAGTCTGTAAAGATTTTTCAGGCCTGCCTGATTCCTTACAAGTATTATCTGGTGATAGGATTTTAGTTTCTTGACATCGATATCACCAGCTTTTGTATTAAGCTCATCAAGCGTCCGGAGCTGCTTTTCACTGACAAGGCGCCCGATAAGTTCTATATATATCTTTGCAAGCATCAGTGCATCATCAGATGCCCTGTGATGATCGAATTTGCCAAGTTTAAGCTGTTTTGCAACCAGGTTAAGCTTGTGTCGTCCCATTTCCGGAAGCATCGCCTGACAAAGTATAAGTGTATCTATCCAATTGTATTCAAATACTATCCCCTGCCTTTTGCAGGCTTCATTGATGAAGTTTGTATCAAATTTTGCGTTATGAGCGGCAAGCACAGGCTTATCGCCGCAGAATTCCATGAATTGCTCAATAGCTTCCTTTTCATGGGGAGCATTTTTTACATCATCATCGCTTATTCCGGTAAGCTCAGTGATATGAGCAGGGATAGGCTTTTCCGGATTGACCTTTGTATTGAAACTGTCAACAACCTGAAGATTCTTCAGTTTTACAGCACCGATCTCAGTAAGTCTGTCCGAATTAAAATTCAGGCCGGTAGTTTCAACGTCAAAGATTATTATTTCGTCATTGATACTTCTGCTGTCAGGATGTTTGAGTATGAGCTGACGGTCAAGGTCGTTTACAACATATGCCTCCATACCGTATATGACCTTGAAGTTCTTTGGCATATTATACATACAGTCCGGAAAAGCCTGTACGCAGCCGTGGTCTGTGATAGCCATCGCAGGATGCCCCCACATGGCTGCACGGTTTATCAGCGTTACAGGATCGGTAACTGCATCCATTGCCGACATATTGGTATGGCAGTGGAGCTCAACTCGCTTTTCTGGATAATTATCCATTTTAGGTATTCTCTTAACCTTAATGAGGGAGCTGGGAGATATTGTTATATCCCTCGCAAATGAATCATAGTCCAC
>JAAYBK010000442.1 GCA_012718885.1 Ruminococcus sp.
ATGATGAGTTGAAGGAGCTTGAGAAAAACTTCCCTCTGGTAGAAGCACTTGACGCTATAGGCGTTCCGAAGGCTGATACATATGTTTTATACTGTCCTGAATGGCTCGATAAGATGAGTGAGCTCTACACCAACGATAACATAGAGAACATCAAGAGCTATTTGCTGACACATTTTGTTGCAGCTGCCGGTTCAAATGCAGACCGTGAGGCATATGAGAAGCTCACTGATATCCAGAACAGCTTCTATGGTGCCACAGGCTACTCGCCTGATGAGGAGATAGGTATCGGAGCTGTAAACAATCTTGTTGGTCACTGTATGGACTATGTATACATCGATAAGTACTGCACACCTGAGCTCCGCCAGGAGATAACTGATATCTGCGTTGAGTTCAAGGATTATTACCGCAATATGCTCCAGAGCGAGGACTGGCTCTCTGAGGAGACAAGGAACAACGCTGTTGCAAAGCTGGATGCGATGAAGATAAACGCTGTTTATTCCGATGTACGTGATGACTACTCGGATCTTGATATAAAGGACGGTATGTCTATTATCGAGATAGCTGAGACTGTATACGCTTACAGCCTCAAGAAGGAATTTGAAAAGCTCAACAAGCCTGTTGATAAGGACAGCTTCCATGAGCTTTCAACAAGAGAGATAAATGCATACTACAATCCTATGGACAACTCCATAAATATCCTCAGCGGTATCCTTCAGGGCGTTTACGAGCCTGATCAGGGCTATGAGCACGACCTTGCTACGATCGGCTGGGTAATCGGCCATGAGATGTCCCACGCCTTCGACCCCAACGGCGCAAAGTATGACAAGGACGGCAACTACAAGGAATGGTGGACAGCCGAGGATTATGCAGCCTGCGAGCAGCGTATACAGAAACTCAAGGATTATATGAGCAAGATCATTCCTTTCGAGGGACAGCAGGCAGTGAACGGCGAGATCGTAAAGGGCGAGATATCTGCGGACATGACAGCTGTAAAGGCTTCGCTCCTGATCGCCGCAGACCATGAGGGCTTCGACTACGACAAGTATTTCCGCACTCTCCCTCTTGCATGGGGCAGCATCTCTCTTGCAGAGTTAGCCGGTATGCAGAACTCCTATGATGAGCATCCGCTGAACAACGTGAGAGTAAATGTATCAATACAGCAGTGTGATAAGTTCAGGGAGCTCTATGACATCAAGGAAGGCGACGGAATGTACCTTGCCACTGACCAGAATCTTTATATTTGGTGATTGTTAATAAATTGTTTAAAGGACCGAGTGGAAATTCGGTCCTTTTTCTGTGTTTTGTCCACCTATCATATGGAATGTGGGTTTACAAACAATTTTTATTAACTTATAATGAATATATAGTAATAAGTAATTAATACTTAATTTATTAAACAGGGGGTATGAAGATGATTTTAGCACATAAAATCAAATCGGCACTGGCCGGACTTGTTGCAGGAAGTATGCTTGCAACAGCAGTGTACATCGCACCGGAGGATAATTCTGTTCCTCAGTTTGAAGTAAACGCTGCAAGTCTTTGTACAGTCAACACAAATAAAACTTATCAGATAATCAGAGGTTTTGGCGGCATGAACCACCCAGAGTGGCAGAACGCAGGTGCAGGTCACGGTGATATGACAGCCTCTGAGGTTCAGACAGCTTTCGGAAACGGAGCTAACGAACTGGGACTTACCGTTCTGCGTATCTTCGTCAGCGATGACCAGAACGCATGGAAGAACGCCGTTCCCACTGCAAAGAGAGCACAGGCACTGGGCGCAACAGTTTTCGCTACGCCTTGGAACCCGCCGGCAAGTATGCGCTCGAACGGCAGCGGCGGAGCTAACGGAGGAAAGTACGTCCTTAACAACGGTGCTGAGGCTCAGTACGCCAAGTACCTTAACGACTACGTAAAGTACATGGAAGGTCAGGGAATCAATCTCTATTCAATTTCTGTACAGAACGAGCCAGACTACGCTATGGACTGGACAGCATGGTCTCCTGATCGTACAACTAATTTTATTGCTAACTACGGACAGGCAATAAAGGAAGGCACAAATGCCAAGCTCATGTCACCCGAGAGCTTCCAGTACGGTCCCGAGAGCTATGGATACGGCAAGAACTACTATAAAAAGATAATCCAGAACGCAAAGGCTTTTGCCAACTGCGATCTCTTCGGAACACATTTCTACGGTACATCCCGTGATTCCATGAATTATCCTACCGTTGAGGACTGCGGCAAGGAGATATGGATGACCGAGGTATACGTTCCGAACTCAAAGGACAATTCCGCTAATAACTGGCCTGAGGCTATACAGGTAGCTCAGAATATCCACAACGGTCTCGTTGTAGGTAATATGAGTGCTTACGTATGGTGGTACATCCGCCGCAGCTACGGTCTTATGACTGAAGATGGAAAGATCTCCAAGCGTGGATACATGATGGCTCAGTATTCCAAGTACGTTCGTCCCGGTGACTATCGTATAGATGTTACTGAGCAGCCTGCAAGCGGAGTATATGTTTCCGCTTACAAGCACAGCGACACTCAGATAGAGGTTGTTGCTATCAATTCAGGCAGCGATGTTTCACAGGAATTTTCGATCAGTAACAGAACTATAACCGATGTAGACCGCTACAGGACTACAAGCAGTGAGAATCTTGCTGCAACTGAGAATATGGAGCACGATACCTCAACATTCTGGGCACAGCTCCCGGCTAACAGTGTTTCAACCTTTGTTATAACTCTTGAGAGTGATGGCAAGGATCTTCCTGATGATCCCGGTCAGCCAACTCCCCGTGAGCCGCTCCAGCCCGATTCAAACGGCTACTACTACCACGATACATTCGAGGGAGATAACGGCGAATGGACAGGAAGAGGTTCTTCATCTGTTACTCTCAGCGGCAGAAATCCTTATAAGGATAAGGAAGCACTTCTTATCCAGGACAGAGCAAGTGCATGGAACGGCGCACAGAAAACTCTCGATTCACTGACCTTTAAGGCAGGTGAGGAGTACAGCTTCAGCGTATGTGCAGCATATCTTGACGGTACTTCAGACCAGCAGAACCTTATGCTTTCAATTCAGTACAAGGATTCCGAAGGAACTACACAGTACGGACATATTGCTTCCGCAAATGCTGTAAAGGGCAGCTATGTTCAGCTTGCTAATCCGAATTACAAGATACCGGACGGCGCTACAGATCTCATACTCTACGTTGAGTCAGAGACAGGTACAGATAACTTCTATATAGATGAAGCTATCGTTGCCGTAAAGGGAACCAAGATCGAAGGTCCAAAGGAAATCAAGATAACCCTCGGTGATGTTGACGCAGACGGCTGTATCGACGGATTCGATCTTGCTCTCATGAGAAGCGGACTTATAGACGGCTTTGAAAGCTATTCCAAGGCTGCTGACGTAAACCAGAACCGTAAGAACGATATCGCTGATGCAGTTATGCTCCAGCAGTATCTCCTTGGCAATATAACTGAATTTGAAAAGGACACAACTGTTCCTGATGATGATGACGACCAGCCTACAATGACTATGTCTGAATTCACAAAGAAGATCCAGGCTCAGATGGTCGAGAACGAGCCTAACGATTCACATAACGAAAAGAGCGGCGTTCAGTACGGCACAGTAAAGAGCGGTACATATTACTCAACTACCTGCAAACGAAACAAGCCCTACAACATCCTTCTTCCTGCAAACTATGACACAAACAAGAAGTACCCTGTACTCTATTGTATGCATGGTTACTGGGAGAACCAGGACAGAATGATAATCAAGGGCAATAATACAATGGCAACACGCCAGATCATCGGCAATGCTATTGCTGAGGGCGCTGCCAAGGATATGATCGTTGTATTCCCTTACATATACTCAAGCGCAACTCAGGACAGTTGTTCAGCTATGGATGATGCTAATAATGCAGCTTATGATAACTTCATAAACGACCTCGTAAAGGATCTTATGCCTCACATTGAGTCTACATACAGCGTTAAGACCGGCAGAGAGAATACTGCTATCACAGGTTTCTCTATGGGCGGCAGAGAGTCACTCCTTATCGGTATGAAGCGCCCTGACCTCTTCGGATACGTTGGCGCTATCTGCCCGGCTCCTGGTGTAACAGGTTCCTTCAAGTGGGACAGCGAGGAAGTTGCTCCTTACCTCTTAATGATAACAGCAGGCGGAAACGACCAGACTGTTTACAATACTCCTGACGGTTATCACCAGAACTTTACAAAGAACAATGTGCCTCATATCTGGCACTATGTAAATAACGGCTACCACGGAGACAACTCCATCCACGCTCATCTTTACAACTTTGTCAGAGCTGTTTTTCAGGCTTGATCCCCCTCTCTTTTAAGCCTGATAAAAACGTCCTCTATTAACAGGACATATAATGTACCAGAGACCCATGCGTTTGCATGGGTTTTTGGTTTGTGGTGGAAAAAAAGAGCTATCCGATTAATAATTGAATCAGATAGCTCTTACTTTTTAGTTGTTATGTCTCTTTGAATCGGAAATATCTTGCGGTGTCCGGAATCTTCTGCACAATAATTCCCTCGCTTTTTCTGCTACCGGCATCGCTTCGGGTATTATTCCCACTCCACAGTTCCCGGAGGCTTGGAGGTTATGTCATAGACAACTCTGTTAACGTGCTCGACCTCATTGCAGAGGCGGTTTGAGACACGGGCGAGAACGTCGTAGGGGATACGAGCCCAGTCAGCGGTCATAAAGTCGTCAGTAGTTATCGCACGGATAGCGATGAGGTGGTCATAGGTACGGTGATCGCCCATAACGCCAACGGTGTGAACATCTGGGAGGACAGCGAAGAACTGCTTGAGCTGATCCTCGATACCGCTCTTGCGGATCTCGTCACGGAAAACAGCGTCAGCTTCCTGAAGGATCTTGATCTTCTCTTCAGTGATCTCGCCGATGATACGAACGCCGAGACCGGGGCCCGGGAATGGCTGTCTCCATACCAGGTCGTGAGGGATGCCCAGCTTTTCGCCGACCTTGCGGACCTCATCCTTGAAGAGGTCGCCGAGAGGCTCGATAGTGCCGGCAAATTTGATATCCTCCGGCATATTAACCATATTGTGGTGAGTTTTTATAACAGCGGTACTGCCATGGCCGGACTGGTTGCCCTTGCCTGATTCAATGCGGTCGGGGTAGATAGTACCCTGAGCGAAGAAGCCGTCCGTACCCTGTTCACGGATCTTATCCCAGAACACGTTATAGAATTCAGTACCGATGATCTTTCTTTTCTTTTCCGGATCGCTTACGCCCTTAAGAGCGCTGAGGAACTTGTCCTTGCAGTTGACACGGATGAAGTTCATATCGAAGAGCTTAGTGAAGGTCTCTTCGACGAAGTCTCCCTCGTCCTTACGCATGAGACCCTGATCTACGAAAACGCAGGTAAGCTGCTTTCCGACAGCACGGCTGAGGAGGCCGGCTGCAACAGAGGAGTCAACACCGCCGGAGAGTCCGAGGATGACTTTTTTATCGCCGATCTGCTCACGGAGCTTCTTGACGGTATTCTCAATGAAGTCGTCCATGATCCAGTCACCTGAGAAATTGCAGACATCCATGAGGAAGCTGCGGAGGATATTCTTACCGTACTCACTGTGAGTTACCTCTGGGTGGAACTGTACTGCATAGAGTTTCTTTTCGGGACATTCAAAAGCGGCGCAGGGGCAGTCCTCTGAATGGGCAGTAGTTCTGAAGCCCTCAGGGAGTTTGCTTACAAAGTCGGTATGGCTCATCCATACAACGCTCTTTTCGGGGACGTCATTGAAGAGAACGCCACCGTTATGTACTATCTCGATCTTTCCGTACTCACTTTTTTCGCAGCTCTCAACTGTTCCGCCGAGAGTATACGCCATAAGCTGGCAGCCGTAGCAGATACCGAGTATCGGGATACCGAGCTCGAAGATCTCCTTTGAGATATGGGGGGAAGTCATATCGTAAACGCTGTTAGGACCTCCGGTGAAGATGATACCCATAGGATCGAGAGCTTTGATCTCATCGATAGGTGTCTGGTAGTTTTTGATCTCGCAGTAAACGCCGCATTCACGGACTCTTCTTGCGATGAGCTGATTGTACTGTCCACCGAAGTCGAGAACGATACAGAGCTGATTAGCCATAGACCCTCCTTCTTAATGACCGCTTTACGGCAGCGGCAGCCGTATTTGAAACTGTCTGATCCCGAAGCCTTTGGATCGGATCAGCAGTAAACGATACATCTATTATGCCACGTTTTCCGGAAAATTTCAAGTACCCGGAGGCATTTTTTGCGAGAAAAATTATCATAGGGAGGATATAATTTTTATATTGTTCCCGATATACAGAGCGGAGTTGACAATGTTGAAAGAAAAATGTTCAATAGTATTAATAATACAGAAACGCCTGAAAGTTCTCATGCTTTCAGGCGTTATGTGTTAATTGTCTTTTCTTTTCCGATCTGTTAAAGCTGTTGCTGCAATAAATAATGCAAGTATGACCGCACCGGCTGCCGAGACCTTCAATCCGGTCTTTTTCAGCGGAGCCTCAAAGGTGATATCGATATGGTGGCTGCCGGCAGCTAAAGGGAAGCCTATGAAGGCGGTATTTGTCTTGAAATACTCAGTGTCCTCACCGTCAACACTGATATGAAAGCCCTTGTCATATGGAATGGAGAATGTGAACCAGCCGTCCTCTGAGACGTTTATGTCGCCTGTGATGGTGTCTCCGACGGATTCATCAGCATCTATAACCAAAGGATCCTTGTTGTTCATGGCAGAGCTGAGGATATAGTTGTCAGCCTCATAAACGTGCAGATCTGAGATATGGTAGTAGCCCTTTGTGAAGGTCATAGTCAGCTCAGAAACAGGTTCGTAGGAGGATATTACGAAGGTGAAATCGTAGTTACGGTTATTGTACTTCCATTTCGGATCGGTGAGCTTGTTTTTTACCCCGTTAATGGTCAGCGCAATGTCTGTCTGTGCGGAGATATGTCCTATACGGTTATCGGCCTTTGCAAGGACTATTAGGAACTTGTTCTCGGTGGATCTTTCAAGGGGGACGTGTACAGTGAAATTCTCATCGGACTTTATGGTGTACACATCGCCGGAGCAGGAGATGCGCTTATCGTTTACAGCCGACATCATATCATAGCCTATCTCTCTTGTATGTGAGGCGTACTGCGGTGAGCTGTCCTTTGGAGTGATAATATTCTCGATCAGAGCCTCAGCTCTTAATTGCAGGGGAAGGGAATAGAATTCCTTTTCGCTCATGGTTGCCGGGCAGGCATATCCCAGAGGCATTGCGTAGTTGTTGCGGAAAATGGTGTATCCGTTTACTGAACCTACAGGCTCTTCGCCGTCCATTCTCATGGTATCCGGAGCGATCTTATAGCGGACTCCCATTAGAGCATTGAAAATTATGCTGTATGATTGGTTCTGTATGGCGGTATTGCGGATACGGTTTTCACTGAGGGAGGTATTGAACCGGAAATCTCTCAGTGCTGAGTTGCTGACAGAGGAATAGGAATTGGTAGACAGATACCTCATATTCACCACACGGTTCACATTGATATCGTCCGGGATGCAGTCTCCGAAGCGGTAGAGATCATCGTCACTGTTGATAGTGTCTGTAATAGCTGAGCGTATCTCATCGGAGTAGAACTCATCGATTGAAGAACGCTTGGCGAATATATCGTTCACATTCACTGCGATACATATAGCCAGCGACATCAGAAGGGTGAAATGGGGCAGGTACTTTTCCTTTTTCTTCAATAGGAGGAATGCCAGCACCGGTGTTGACACGGCATACTCCGATATCATCATTATCATGGGAGGTATCCTTGGAGTGCAGAAAACGAGAGATATTACAGCCATGGCAACGTGTATCACAAGAAGTATGACAATATCCTTTCCCGGGGATTTATGTGTTGTGAGAAAGCGTCCGCAGATCGTAAGTACAGGGATTATCAGCGGAATAAATGCCTTTCCGTCGATGTACATACCGGCGTTTATGGCATAGTTTATAAACGGGAAGACTATGCAGGAGAGTATGACCGCCGAGAGGAACTTATCCTGCCTCTGACCGTGCAGCAGCATATACATTGCAGCAAATACGGCTATGGAGATAACTCCTACAGAATATCCGGTGTGGAGGAGCATACTCAGGTTGACTGTGGGGACGAGTACACTTTTCAGCGACATATCCGTTGAGGTCTCAGCTCTTCCCGAAAGCAGAGCGGAGAATACCGGCATCCACAGATAGGATGAGCATAAACAGCCGATGGCGGCTGCGGTCACTTTTTTCCAGATGTCAGCAATTGTTCTGACAGGGGAGAACTTCTCCTCCTTGCAGAGCTCCAGCCAGATCATATGTATACCCACTACCACGAAGCTGCTGATGCTGAAATAGAAGCTGCAGCACATTATGCAGTAGGCGAAAAGCGCCATGAGGAAAAGTCTTGCGGGGGTGTCCTTCTTTTCGCATATGAGCAGCATACCCAGCAGAAAGGGAATGTAGTTCATAAACATTACATGGCGGTGGCTGTGGAAAAACAAACCGCTTGAGCAGAGGAAGAGCAGTGCCAGCAGAAGGGCAGTTTTGCGGTCGAAATGCCGCTTGAACAGAACATATCCCAGAATTGCCGAAACGAGCACAGTAGCAAGGCTGAGCAGTTGTATATAGGTGCTCATCCGCATGAAAGGCATTGCGTATGCCGGGAAATAGAGCGGATTGAAAATGCCGTAGTAGGCGTAGTTGTATATATTCTGTCCGCAGCCGAGCTGTAGGGCAAGGTCAGGGAAGGGATCATGTGTCTCATAGAAGCGCATCCGGAAATATTCCGGGATCGCAAAGTGCTGGCTTTTCCAGTCCTTGTCCGAGCCCCAGATACCGCCCTGGCTCTTGAATATGAGAACAATGCTTACAAGGAGGAGGAATACTGCTGAAATGATTATATAAGCTGAAATGTCTGGATGCTTTGAATAAAAATGTCTTAACTTTTTCTGCATTACATCTTTGTGCCGGAGCAGTGCGTTTACACAGCCGGCGGTTCCTTTCTGATATTTCCGGCAGGCATTTTCCTGCCGCACATAATTAAGTATATTATACATTATATCAGCAAGAAAATCAATAGATTATGAAAAGTTGTCAGTGAACAGAATACATATATCAGCTTGCCGTGGCGGAACTTTTTCTGCCGCTGACTTTTCATTGCTTTCCGAGCAGTGAGCAGCGTCTTTTTTTTCGTCATGTATTGACAAATAACCTGAATTGTGATACAATATAACAAATTGCAAAAGAAACTTCGGTTTCAGAGCAGGCATCCGGTCGTGCGGACCGGCCGGCAACTTCTGTTGCCTTATTGATTCGGCCAGTGCCGATAAAGTTTTTATAAGTTTTCATCAGCTTGTGAAAGGTCAATAAGAGTAGTAAAAGGTGTTCATGCTTATATAGACTCTGAAACCCCAGATGTGAAGTATTATGCGGTGAAGTTTAGGTATTTCATGCACATACAGGCTATGAAAGTCTGTGTGTGCATTTTTATTCTGAGGTGTGTGTTATGGAAAATAAACTCAAGCTTTATGGCTTTAATAATCTTACCAAATCCCTGAGCTTCAATATCTACGATGTCTGTTATGCCAAGACGCCTAAAGCTCAGCTGGACTACATCGCTTATGTTGACGAGGTATACAATTCCGAGCGAATTACTGATATAATGACTCATCTGACCGAGATGATAGGAGCGCAGGTGCTGAGTATGTCCAGACAGGACTACGACCCCCAGGGCGCTTCAGCTACCTTCCTTATTGCGGACGATACCATGGTGCCTGCCGGAGGGAGCGAGACTGTGGCTCATCTTGACAAGAGCCACGTTACTGTCCACACATATCCGGAGTACCATCCGGATACGAGCATCGCAACATTCCGTGTGGATATTGACGTTGCTACCTGCGGAAAGATAACTCCGCTGACAGCTCTTGACTATCTTATCGGCAGCTTTGACTCTGATATAATTACTATGGACTACCGTGTAAGAGGCTTTACACGCAATCTTGACGGCGAAAAGCTGTTCATAGACCATGATATAACTTCCATACAGAATTATATCGACGCAAAGATACTGGATAAGTACGATGCGGTCGATATCAATGTGTAC
>JAAYBK010000443.1 GCA_012718885.1 Ruminococcus sp.
GTAATGTCAGGCGGAGCTTTGCGTTATTCAGAGTATTGCTTTTTTGCGGTTGATGTAGTATAATGGTGAAAAAGCTATTGAGTAGCAGGTGATATTAATGGATAAAAACGAGATAATTTTATATGAGACTGCGGACCATGCTGTAAAGCTCAATGTTAATACCGACGGTGATACAGTATGGCTTAACAGAACACAGCTTGCGGAATTATTTGACCGTGATATAAAAACGATCGGAAAGCATATCAACAACGCCTTAAAAGAGGAACTTACAGGGGATAATTCAGTTGTCGCAAAATTTGCGACAACTGCCGCAGACGGTAAAACTTATCAGGTAGATTACTACAACCTCGATGTGATAATCTCCGTCGGCTATCGCGTAAAATCTCAGCGCGGTGTAGAGTTCCGCAAATGGGCGAATGGAGTGCTGAAGGAGTACATAATCAAGGGCTATGCTGTGAATAATAAGCGTATAGAACAGATAGGTGAGGTCATACGCATTATGAAACGAGCAGAAAATCAGCTTGATGCAAAACAGGTACTGTCGGTGATTGAGAAGTTCAATACCGCTCTCGACCTGCTTGACGACTATGATCACCAGACCATGAAGAAGCCGACAGGAAGTAAAGCGGTTTATGTGCTTGATTATAACGAGTGCCGCAAAGTCATAAATGAGATGAAATTTGCTTCCGACAGCGAGCTTTTCGGCAATGAAAAGGATGACTCATTCAAGGGAAGCATTGCCAATATTTATCAGGAATTCGGAGGCGTGGAGATTTATCCCTCACTCGAAGAGAAAGCTGCAAATCTGCTGTACTTTGTTACCAAAAACCACAGTTTTTCCGACGGAAACAAGCGTATCGCCGCAGCGATGTTCCTGTATTTTCTCGACAAGAATAATGCTCTGTTCCTTGACGAAGCCAAAACAGAAAAGACAATTGCTGACCAGACGCTTGCGGCGCTGACCATCATGATAGCTGAATCTCAGCCTGCTGAAAAGGAAATGATGATAAGCGTTATTATGAATTGTATGATAAAATAAGATATGTTTATGAAACGGCTGTGCCTTTTGGTACAGCCGATGCGCTTTTTTGAAGTTCGGTTATATTCATATTTCTTCTAAACCTAAAGAATTTAAGTAAGCATATGTTCCGTCGTAATATTCTGGCTTTCTTGTTTCGTCTTCCCAGAATCCGCCAACCGTTTTATTTGCATTTCCTTCAGGAACGCATATCACCAGACCTTTTCTGGCACGAGTAAGCAGAACACGGTAAGCATTGAGCATATATTTTCGACGCTCCTGCATACTTTCGCTGTCGCTGTTCTGTTCATTCCATTTCGTCTGCCCATTGAATTTATAAAAATGCCATTCACCGTTTTCATAGCGCATGTCTGCATCCCACAGCAGACACGCATAATCAAGCTCCAGTCCCTGAACTTGTATCTCGGTTGCAGCATCCTCCAGATAGTTGGAAGAACGTGTATCAGTTTTATCTTCAAGGAACCAATGCACCGCATTTTCTTCATCGGAAGGCAGGATATGTACAGCAAGTGGCTTAAAGCGTGCTGCTTCTTTTGTAACAAGTATTCCTGTTCTTTCAGTTCCCATTGCTCTATCTCTGAGCCATTTTCTTGCCGTATTCATATTTCTTGTCAATACGATAGGATATTTATCACAGAACTCACGATACACATTCTTAGCCTCTTCGTCAAAGGATAACAGCATATGCACAAAGGTTGAGAGCTTTTCAGCACGGAAGGAACGCAGATTAACGCTAAGATGCAAATCAGAGGAGAATGTGACATTCTTGTTTTCTTTCAGTAGTTCATTTACTCTGCCTTCGGCGTATTCAGACTCTGTCAGTTTTGGCGATATATATACTTTCCAATCAGGAAAATCGTTGTTCAGTGCATTTATCCATTCGGAGATACCAGCTTCGCCGGTATTTATCTCCTGTCCGCCTCCGACTAAGCAAACGATGGTTGCCCAGTCTTCTCTCTGATCCAGTGACCAGATCAGGAAACCAGCTTCCGACATCGGGAAATTCGGAACTTTCAGTTTATTTCCGTATGTTCCGCCACGCTTCAGATACTCTGCAAGACGTTTATGTGTCCATGAACGCTGTGCCTCATCAAATATCGCTACGTGTTCAACCTCACCATAACCGGATTCAGCCATTTTTACAGCTTTCTCAGGATCAATTTCAAGTACACCGTTCTCAACAGGATTTTTGATCTTGGCAAGCATATTGTCACGATAGCGATGGATCATATTGATGAACTTACCGACTTCACGTCGTGAATCGGTGAGCTTTTTGGTTTCCCCTCTATCTTTGCATTTTTTATAATTATCTTTAGCAAGTGCTTCTGTTAAAACTGCAACCAGAGGACCGTTACCTGATAAGTATACAGCACCTTCATCATCAATTGGTTTATCGTGTCCCTGATACGTCTGCCTTACAGCAACTTCCAGACCAACAA
>JAAYBK010000444.1 GCA_012718885.1 Ruminococcus sp.
TTCGGGGACAGAAACATAGTGTTCCTCAAATGTATCGCTGTCGATATAGGAGAAGTTAACATCGTAGAATTCCATACCGCCGAGCTTTTTGAGCTGTTCCTTAACTCTGCGGCGCATTTCAAGAGAAAAGCGAATGATCTCTTCGATTCCTTCCTTCGTGTATTCGCCATCAGGATAAACAAGCTTTACAAGACCGCCAACCATTTTTCTGACAGCAATAGTATCTCTCTGATTAAGATTCTTGCCGAGCTTAAAATACTTGTCAAGGGCATCGCCAAACTGATCTTTACGCAGCTCTCTGATCATCATCGAGACGTTCAAACAGTCTCATTGTCATTTTTTCCTTTATTTCATACCTGCCCGGATACATCATCACTACAGGATTACTGCGGAATATACTCTGAAGATTATTAAGGATCGTGTGACTTCTTACAACCGGAAATGCTTTTCCTACACCAGTTATAAGAACGATACTTTTACCGTCATCTGCAATTTCGTTCTTGAATTTATCTAGGAAAGCATTTTGTTCTTCTTCAACAGAAAGAAGCGGCTGAAAAACCTCTCTCAAAAGAAGATCTTTGTCATATTCCGGCTCCATACGAAGAACATCTTCCATATATCCTTCTTCTTCAATTATCTGCAACATCAGCTCATATAGATCAAATTCTACAATAGCCGGATTTCGTTCTTTCAGTTTTTTGGTTTCCTTACGAACCTGAATTTCGTCAGCAGGATCGTAATCAAAAATATAAAATCTAAGATCATTAGCGGTTCCGTATCTTGTAAGAGCCTCTATGCTGATCATTCTGTCTTCAAGGTCAATAAATCTTTCATTCAGTGGTCTTTCTGCCATTTTAATCACCGCCTAACGCTGCTTTCAGATAATCATTATCTCCCATAAGTCGGATGTGCTCCTCAACTTCCGGATGGATCATCATTCTTTCAACAATTATAGTTTTTCGTTCACGTTTTCCAAGTCCTGAATCAACAAGAATATTACGATATCCCTTTGTCAGACACTGCAGCGTAAACTTACCCCACTTAGCTACAATAAGATCTGACTGCTTCTTACTCTCAAAAAAATCATCAAAGTCATCGATTGAAAGATAGTTTCGTTCCTGATTCATAAGTGCATCCCTGTATCGTTCAAAAAGAAAATCAAAAAACAACGTATCTGTTTTCGCTATTGCGTATACAAGAATAAACTTAGATGTTGCTACATCACCGTTATAGAACTGCTTTAACAAAAATTCATCCAGAGAAGAAAGACGATTATATAGTACATTAGTCACTTCACGTCTGCGTTCCTCAGATTCTATTTCAACATAGTTTTCATTGAAGCATTTATTATATACTTCATCATGGTCTAGTCCCTCAAGCATCAGTTTTGCAATTTTTTTTGCAATTGGATACTTAAACGGAGTCTTTTTTATCGCCGAAGAGTATGGTTTTCTATTCATAAGCTGACAATCTCCTAAAACAGTTATTGATCAATACAATTATTCAATATAATATTATCACAATTTAGGTCGAAAGTCAATAAAAAGCGTTCCGTTTGAGATGCAAAATCCTATTTTCGACGTTATGCACTAATGTGACTTGATTTTTTATATCAATCGGATATAAATAACACGTCCTACGTGAGATCATATGATACTTGCTTTTTCGCTAACCAACCATTTAACCTGAAAATTGATTTATGTCCGTAGACTCATAAGATCTTTTTCCTGTCTTCATTTGCAATTATTGTTATCGGATTAAAATTCACTTCACTTGCACATAACCACCTGCTGCACTCCTATTAGATACATTAGAGGAACTCTATGTCAATAGTGTCAACAGAAAACGAACCAATCAATGCAATACTACAGTTTGTTTATGCTCTTATAAAAATAAATTATAATTATGTGACCGCTGTTGACGGTTCAGCTGAGATGTGTATACAGGCGGAAAAGAACATCGGACAGCCGGTAATCAA
>JAAYBK010000445.1 GCA_012718885.1 Ruminococcus sp.
AGAGGATACAGGCATCGCTCTCGGACAGGCTCTTTGTACAGCTCTTGGTAATAAATCAGGCATTGTCCGCTATGGTACAAGCTATATCCCGATGGATGAAAGCCTTGCTATGGCAAGCCTTGATCTCAGTAACAGACCGTTCCTCGTATTTAACTGTGACTTTACAAATCAGAGCTGCGGGGAGTACGACCTGTGCATGACAGAAGAGTTCTTCCGTGCATTCGCTTTCAATTCTGGAATGACGCTGCACATAAATCTCCTCTACGGCAGCAACGATCACCATAAAGCAGAAGCTGTATATAAGGCAGTAGCTCACGCTCTCAAGACAGCGGTGCAGAAGAATTCAGACGGCTCAACACTCTCAACGAAAGGAGTTATCTGATGATAGCAATAATCGATTACGGCGCAGGAAATATTTTCAGCGTGAAGAACGCTCTTGATTACCTCGGACTTGAAAGCAAGCTAGTATCTGACAAGGAGAGCGTAAAAAAAGCTGATGCTATAATTCTTCCGGGAGTAGGTGCATTCCCGGCAGCAATGAAGAAGCTGGAAGCGACAGGACTTATCAGCACAATAAAGGAAGAGGCTGCAAAAAAACCGTTTCTTGGCATATGTCTCGGTATGCAGATCATTTTCGAAAAAGGCTACGAGTTTGAGGAGTGTGACGGTCTCGGACTTATAGGCGGCTCAGTCAGAAAAATGGCGGAGCCTGACCTTATTATCCCTCACATGGGCTGGAACAAGCTTGAAAAGCTTAATGACTGTCCTCTGCTTGAAGGAGTAGGGGATAACGAATATGTTTATTTCGTTCATTCCTACAAAGCTCACTGTGAAGATAAGGATATCGCCGCATATGTTGAGTATGGCGGAAGAGTCCCTGCCCTTGTATATGACGGAAAATACGTTTTCGGAGCACAGTTCCACCCTGAAAAATCAGGTGAAACAGGGCTTAAAATACTCAGGAATTTCGGAGGTCTCATATGATAATTTTCCCTGCAATAGACATAAAGGACGGAAACTGCGTAAGACTTTTCAAGGGGGATTTTTCCACTGTAGAAAAGGTAGCTTCTGACTATCTTGAAACAGCAAAGGGCTTCGAGAGTGCAGGCGCAGAATGGATACACATGGTAGATCTGGACGGTGCAAAGGAAGGTCGTCCTGTCAATACTAAGATCTATACTGACGTTGCAGAAAAGACCAATCTGAAGGTCGAGATAGGCGGAGGAATACGCAGTCTCCAGACTATAAGAGAATACCTTGAAATGGGCATCACAAGAGTTATACTCGGCTCAGCCGCTCTTAAAGATCCTAAGCTTGTCTGTGATGCTGTGGAAAAATTCGGCAGTGAAAAGATCGTTGTAGGGATCGATTCAATGAACGAAATGGTCGCAACAGAGGGCTGGCTTGAAAGCTCAGATGTTCACTATATCGACCTTGCAGATAAGATGATTGATTCTGGTGTCAGGTACTTCATATTCACCGATATATCCAAGGACGGTACACTGTCCGGAGTTAACGTTGAACAGCTCAGAAAGCTTGCT
>JAAYBK010000446.1 GCA_012718885.1 Ruminococcus sp.
ACAAGAACATCCGTCTTGCTCCCACATATCCTCCGATAGAGGACCTCAGCAAGGCTATGGAGCTCTTCACCATCTGCGTAAAGCTCGCAAGCGCTGAAAAGCTTCTCTCCGAATAAAACACAAAGGCCGTCAGCAGACAGTGCTGACGGCCTGTTTTTATACCTGCGTAAGTGTTCCTCGATATGTCTTTCCGTCTATCGTAAGTGACACTTCCTTGCGGACAGGAGCATTCTTTGAAAAGCCGTTCAGTCCCTCCGCCTTAATGATCGCCGGATAGTCCTTATAGCACTCGTCAAGGTCAACATTTCCGGTTATGCCGGTCATTTTGCCCGTATTTGACTTCTGCCACATACCGTACTCTCCCTGATAGTCGGGCTTAGCGACACCAAAATGTGCCACCCACACCGCATAGCGCTTTTTCACTTCATCCGTTACATAGTCCCTGAGATATGAGGCGGACATATACAGCCCGGCAAAATAGCCTGCCTGTTCAAGCGCGTTGAGAAAGGCTTTTATTATTGCACTCACCTTCGCCCTGCCCAGGTCAAGGGTGCGGCGCTCCTCTACATCAAAGTATATGGGGTATTCAAACTGTTTGCCCTTCAGTACCTCAAGGCAGACTGCCGCCTCCTTTTTCGCCTCGTCCTCGGACACGGCATAGCTGTACCAATAAGCACCGCATGGTATCCCTGCCGATTTACAGCCGGCATAGTTCTTCTCAAAGCAGATATCCTTCTGGGAAATCTCCCGGCCGAAGCCTGCCTGCATTATGCAGAAATCAGTCCATACCCTCTTCCAGTCAATGTCTCCCTGCCAGCGTGAAACGTCGATTCCATTTCGTATCAAATCATCACCTCCAATATATATTATTCAGCAGCTGACTCAACTGTTATTGCAGCTGAGCTGAACGAGTACAGCAATACTGACTCTCAGTAAAACAAGCCTTTTTACAAGTCGAACGCACCTCGAACAGCCATTTTTATGTTGACAAAATTGTGCTGAAGTGGTATAATTATTTTTACGTAAGCGCAGGCCGCAGATACATTATGATGAATCGATACCGGCCTGTAAATCTACAGAAAGGAGTAGGCTTACCATGAATAATATGAATCCCGAGTTTAAAATTAGAGAGGTCGCTGAGCGAATAAAAGCAACACGAGAATCAGTAGGCCTTACTCCGGAGGAAATGGCTGAAAAGATCGGCGTATCCATTTTTGAGTACAGCGCTTATGAAGGCGGCGCAAAGGATTTCAGCTTCTCTTTCATATATAAATTCGCAAATGCCTGCAACGTTGAGATAACAGACCTTATGGAGGGTGAATCCCCCCGTATCAACAGCTTCGATATCACAAGGAATGGCGAGGGGCACCCTATCGCAAGAAGAAAAGGCCTCAGCTACCTTCGTCTCGCACCTAAATTCAGGAACAAGATCGCAGAGCCGTTCCTTGTAACTATCCCCTATGTTGACGAGGAATACCGTGTCCCCCACCCTCATACCCACGAGGGTCAGGAAATGGATATCGTCATCAGCGGACAGCTCAAGGTTCGTGTAGGCGATAATATTGAGGTGCTCAACGAGGGCGACTCCATCTATTACGACAGCTCCGAGCCCCATGATGAATGGGCTGTAGGCGGCAAGGAATGCAAATTCTATGCTATCGTATGCGGCGTTAATCAGCCTCAGCACGCTATCAATCATCTGGAGCCGGTTATCCTTCCCGGTGTAACTAACTTTGACCTTGCAAATATCAAAGATCCAATTGCTGATAAATTTGTAAATATAGAGACGAACGAAGACGGCTCCCTGAAGAAGATCTCCTTCAAGAACGAAGAGACCTTCAATTTCGGTTTCGATGTCGTTGACGGACTTGCTGAAAAATGCCCGGACAAGACAGCTCTTATCTATGTTGCCGAAGATCTCTCAGAAAGGAAGTTCACCTTCGCTGAAATCAGAAAGTATTCCAATATGACTGCGAATTATTTCAAGTCAAAGGGCATAAAGAAGGGTGACAAGGTAATGCTCGTACTCAAGAGGCACTACCAGTTCTGGTTCTCAATAATCGCTCTTCACAAGATCGGCGCTATCGTTATCCCTGCAACAAATCAGCTTGTTCAGCATGACTTTACATACCGCTTCAAGGCTGCTGACGTAAAGGCTATCGTCTGCACAGGCGACGGCGATGTTGCACATCAGGTCGATCTTGCAGTTGAAGAATCCGGCATGAACATAATGAGAATGATCGTTCACGGCGAGCGTGAGGGTTGGGATGACTTCGACAATGGAATGTCTCAGTTCAGCGGTGAATTTGTACGTCCTACAGATCCGGCAGAGCTTTCCTGCGGCCGTGAACCAAACCTCATGTTCTTTACATCAGGTACTACAGGCTATCCCAAGATCGCTACACACTGCCATCTCTACGCCCTGGGTCATTTCATCACAGCACGTTACTGGCACAATGTTGATCCTAACGGTATCCACTTCAC
>JAAYBK010000447.1 GCA_012718885.1 Ruminococcus sp.
ATAATCTCGTCAGAATGCAAAGAAACCATTATTAAGGTTCTTGAAGAACAAGATTCTTTACATTTGTACGATGAAATTAAAATTGTAAAAAAATCCGCTCAAAACGGTCTGATTGAATCTATGAGAACTAACACTGTATATAGACCGGGGTACCCGAAGGTTGTTCTTGAAATAAATGAAGCTGCATTTGTAGGAAAGACACTTGAAAATATAAATACTTGGTTTGAATTGCAAAAATATAGTACTATTAACTCTTTAAGAGAGGCAGTTATACATGAGACAGCTCATGCAAAAGTAATTGACGGTCTTACTTATGAACAATATGAAGATATAAATCGAATGCTCAGCGGTAGTTTCTTTACTAAAGCTGATATAGGAAAAAAATCATTAAAAAGTTTGGCAGGTGAAATATCTGAATATGCACAGAAAGATGGACTTGAGTGTATAGCAGAGAGCCATGTAAAGCTTTTAAGAGGAGAAAAGATCCCCGATGAACTAAAGCGTTTACATGATATGTATGTTAAGTGAGGTGATAATATGCAGGTGCCATATCCGTTATGCTTAGATTGTGCTTTTTTTGATAATAAGAATAAAAAAATGGGAAACCAGTATGTAAAGCCTTCCCTGATGGCATATCTGATGAAACGATAAAAGAAAGAAATAAGTTTAGCACAGATAAAAATTCCATTTGTGGTAATGGATATAAATTCAAACATAAATAAACCGCCCTCACTGAGAGCGGTTTTCTTATACCCGAAAGCATTTGCGACCGACACGAATGTCGGCGGCAAGTGCTATTTTTATACCCACAGAAAATAAAGCATACGTTAAATAAAAATCCCTTGACACATCCGCAGAGGATATACTATAATTTATCTGAAAGGAATGAGCGAAATGGAAGACATTATGAAGGAATGCAGGCTTTGTCCGAGAAACTGCGGAGCGGACAGGACAGCTGCAAAGGGATTCTGCCGGGCAGGAGCAGAGATAATTGCGGCCAAGGCCTGTCTCCACAAATGGGAGGAGCCATGCATATCCTATAAGAACGGAGCAGGAACTGTATTTTTTTCCGGATGCAATCTGCACTGCTGTTTTTGCCAGAACAACGATATCAGCAACGAGCTTTTCGGCGCAGAGATAAGCGCTGAGCGGCTTGGGGAGATATTTCTGGAGCTGGAGGATATTGGAGCGGACAACATCGAGCTTGTAACGCCCACCCATTTTGTTCCGCAGATCATCCGTGCACTTGATAAGGTGAAGCACCGGCTCAGTGTGCCTGTGGTGTATAATACCGGAGGATATGAGCTGGCGGAGACGATAAAGCTGCTTGAGGGATATATTGACATATATCTGCCGGATATAAAGTATTTTTCGCCGGAGTTATCAATGAAGTACAGCAAAGCCCCGGACTATTTTGAGCGAGCCTCTGAGGCGGTAACGGAAATGATAAGGCAGGCCGGAAAGCTGAGATACAATGAAGAGGGGGGGCTGCTCTCAGGTACAGTCATTCGCCATCTTGTACTGCCGTCGTGCAGGCATGATTCAATGGCAGTGATGAAGTGGATAGCGGAAAACACCTCGCCGGAGGAAGTCCTCGTCAGCATAATGAACCAGTACACACCCTTTGATTTCGTACCGGAGGAGTATCCGGAACTGAAGCGCCGTGTGACGAAAATGGAGTATAACAGCGTGGTTAACTATGCGGCAGAGCTTGGCATAAATGGCTTCACTCAGGAGAAAAGCTCCGCCTCTGAAAAGTACGTCCCTGACTTTGACCTGACAGGTATAAGAAAGCGGCAGGGACACACGATCTGATAACTGAAAAAATTATTTTCAGAAAAATGTCACAAACTTGTTTCTGCAAGCGTTATATATAGCGAGACGTCTCAAAAAGGAAGTGAAATTATGGACCGGAAGGATAGTTTAAAGCTGCAAAGGCTCTATGAGCTGTATGAGCAGCCCATGTACCGGATAGCCTTTGCAGTGCTCCGCAGCAGCGGACTTGCAGAGGATGCAGTTTCTGACGCATTCGTCCGGATAATCAAGAAGCTTGACCGTATCGGCGAAGCTGACAGTCCGAAAACAAAGAGCTACATCATTAAAGTTATAAAGAGCACAGCCATAAGCATATACCGCAAACACAAGCAGTTCTACACCCATGAGCTCCCCATAAACGAGGAGACCATGCAGCTGCCTGATCCGGCGGAAAATGTCGAGGAAAAGGTTCTCACCGAGGATACAGAAGAAATGCTCAGCGGAGTCAGTGATACCGACAGACAGATAATAATGCTGCGGTGCAGCTCAGGATTATCATGGAGGGAAGTTGCAGGAAAAATGTCCCTCACCGAGTCCGGAGTCCGCAAGAGATTTGAGCGGGCAAGAAAAAAGATAATTGAGACGAAAGGAGAAAAGAGATATGGGAATCAATAGACTGCCTGACAGCAAGGGCTGGGATAAAATTACCGAGGAGGCTTTCTCATCCTCTGAAACTCATGTTTTCTCCGATGAATACTGCCGCCGCCGTGCGGAATTGCAGAGAGGAGTTACTATGAAAAGAACAAGCTCTGGAAATAAGAGATACCGTACCGGGATAGCCGCTGCCGCAGCTGCTTTCATACTCATTCCCGGTGCTACTATAGCAGGCACACACCTTCTTACACATAAGTCAAACGACAACGACAAGGCAGCCGAGGTGATCGTTGAGCCGACTTTTGCCGTACCAGCAGAAAACGTTCAGGATACAAGCGCAGCTGTAAGAAAAACGGGAGAAGATGTTCCGCTGAATTGGTATAACGATAAGGTATTTGCCTGTGTTGATTCGTTTGGCTTTTCAAACCTTGATACAGACGGTGATCCTGTGAATACCACTAAAGAGCTTACCAACATCGATACGTCACAGAAATGGAAGATCGTTTCATCCGATGTAACCTATAAAAACGAATCAGATGAAACCGTAGAGATCGATCTTTTCTACAATCTTTGCAGCGTGAAGGACGGCGAGCTTCAGTCATTGACCGATCCGGCTGAGAATAACGATGAAGATATGTATGACTGGCATGATTATAAATGCGTAGCCGGCAAGCAGACTGAAGGAGATAAGGTCGTTCTTGATCCGGGTGAGACTTCAACTGTTGAAAGAGTGATGCTTTTAAGAGAATCCGATCTTAATATGGAGATGTATATTGCATTTGCATATGAGACAGGCATTCCTGATTCCAACTTAGTTCCGGGATTTAATTATGCTTCTTTAGATTCTCTTGGTGCTCCGGGAAAATACTGTGTCCGGGTAGACGAAGGCGAGGATATGGCTGCTCTTGAAAATACCGTTCCTGTTAGCGAGAATACAGACGCTGCAGCCGAGGAAGAGACCACAGCTGTTTCTGAGGGCAATGAACAGAAAGAGAACATAGAGGTACCTGTGGTCACAGATCATAGAATAGATTTTTCGATAATTCCTTACGGTTATGCAACATATGGTTACACCGAAAAAGATACTGATGTATGCTACTATCCAAAGTTCAACAAAGAAGGAGAAGGCGGAGGGATAACACCTTGCGTATTAAGTACCACGAATGATATCAATTCTGTCATTACGCAGCTTGACAGTGAACAGTCAGGCATAAATCCTGATTGTCTGCCTCATGTAAAAAAAGAAGAATATGAGGTAAAAACTCTGGATAATGATACTCCTGACACAACAGTATATGTGTTGTACAGAAATGTATCTTCTATCATAGATCAAGGGTCTTCATTTGACAGAGACGTAATTGTAAAATTCAATGATTCAGATTATTTCATTCAGTTGTATCTTGAAGAATCTGTTACAAAGGATGAGCTGGATCAGTTCATAAGCGGAATGAAGATCGTTCCAATGGAATAATAAATGTGACGGGACTGCCAATAGCAGTCCCGTTTTGCTGTACAAGTTTTTTTCAGTTATACAACACATTTGCGTTGTAGACGGCATTTTTCCTGCCCATTATAGAGGCCTCTTTAATTAATGCGAAAGGAAAGTGTTATCATGATCTCAATAAGAAACAGCAGATTCATCAGATTCAGTGAGGGCGCTTTTGTTGTAAGAGCGGAGCTGGATGTGGATACAGCGTCGGAGCTTCCGGCATATGATTTTATCTCCGGTCAGAAGCTTGCTCAGGGCAGTATTGCTCACGTTATAACCACCGGAGCATTCTACTGTCTGGGCGGTGACAACAGCTGGTACAACCAGGATGGCAGTGACGCTGACAAATACCCTGTGACTGAGGGTGGACAGGATGATTGATTACGGTATACTGCTCAGAACAGCAGGGAAAGCTGCGGCGGCAGACGATTTCACTGTTCTTGCAGCAAGAAAGCTGTTTGCCGATGATCCGCTTCCAAAGGAGTATTCCCGTGTGGAATACCTCCGGAGCACTGGCACTCAGTACATCAACACAGGACTGAGATTTGATACCTCAGATTACAGCTATGAAGTGGATTGTGTGCTGGACAATGAAAACAACAATCAGATGTTCGGTATGAAATATGCATACGATCACGCTGTGACTGTATGGGGCGGGAAGTATGATATATGTGATTCTTCAAGCAGTATTGTGGAAACAACTATCAGTGCCGGAGAAAGATGTGTTTTCACAATAGACAAGCCTTCAAAAACTATCACGGCAGTATCAGGCAGCACAGTCTTTTCCCATACCTTTACGGGTGACTTTTCCCCGGGCAGTTCAGTTTATCCGGTAATTTTGTTTGCATACTGGACGAGCTGGAGCGATACACTCAGCGGATACGGAAAAGGAAAAATATATTCCTTCAGGTTCTTCAAGGCCGGAGCGCTGGCTATAGATCTTGTGCCGTGCATACGAGTAACTGACGGAAAGCCAGGAATGTACGATTTCGTCAGCGGCAATTTCTTTACTAACTCCGGAACAGGCGAATTCCTCACTGACCGCAGCTGAGGTGCAGTGAGCATATAAAAACAGGGTGTGATAAGGACAATTATCACACCCTGTTTTTGAATTTTCATCCGGCATTTGTCAGGCCCGGCGGTCATACCATTTCGCCTCGTTCTATCCTTTCGGCAAGGTCGTTGAGGTATACCCAGCGATCCATTTTTTCAGCCAGTTCAAGTTCGAGCTGCTCCTTCTTATCCGAGAGCTCCTGTAGCTTCATATAGTCCGAGGAGTTGACAGCGATCTCCTTTTCGGTATCGGATATCTGCTGTTCAAGGCAGGCGATAACATCATCGATAGTGTCGTATTCTCTTTGTTCCTTGAAGGAGAATTTCAGTCGGGTCTTGCCGGTGTAGACACGCTCCTTCTTTTCGCCCTTCTTTTTTTGCTTTGAGGAGTCATTGCCGTGGAGCTCGGCAGCCTTTTCCGCATAGTCCGAGTAATTACCGTTGAATCTTGTGCAGACACCGTCCCTGAACTCGAAGATCTCATCGGCGATCTTATCAAGGAAGTACCTGTCATGTGATACGGCAATGACTGCACCGCTGAAGCTTTCAAGGTAATCTTCGAGTATAGTAAGGGTAGTTATGTCCAGGTCGTTTGTAGGCTCATCCAGCAGGAGTATATTCGGCGCTGTCATCAGTATCTTCAGCAGAAACAGCCTTTTTCTTTCGCCGCCGGAGAGCTTTTC
>JAAYBK010000448.1 GCA_012718885.1 Ruminococcus sp.
GACTGCTGAAAATGATGGTGCGCTCACAAAGTTATACCACCAGACAGTCAAGAAGGTAACAAACGATTTTGAGACACTTGCTTTCAATACAGCTATCAGCCAGATGATGATATTTGTAAACGAGGTATACAAGAATGGTACTTGTCCAAAGGAATACGCTGAGGGACTTATAAAGATGCTCTCATGCATCACTCCTCACATGGGCGAGGAGATCTGGAGCATACTCGGTCATGATGACACTATCGCATATGAGAGCTGGCCGGTATATGACGAGGCAGAGCTGGTTGAGAATACCGTGGAGATCGTAGTTCAGGTCAACGGAAAGCTCAGAGCTAAGCTGAATGTAGCTATTGGTGCTGATAAGGATTCTGTTATCGCAATGGCAATGGAAGAGGAAAAGGTCAAGGAGTCTGTTGAAGGAAAGAATATCCTCAAACAGATATATGTACCAAATAAACTTGTTAATATTGTAGCAAAATAACGAATTTTTAAAGCACTTAAAAAAAGCTTGACAATTATAAAAAAATGTGCTAATATATTATTATATTATTTCTATATCTGCTGTGATTTTCAGGGTAATAGATGACTGACACTCATTTTGAGTGCTTAGCATAAATGTACGTGGGAAACTTCGTACAACCTCTGAATAAGGGAGGGAAAGATAAGTGGCAGAAGTTCGTGTTGGCAAAAACGAATCCTTAGATACAGCTCTCAAGAGATTCAAGAGATCATGTGCAAAGGATGGCGTAATTGCTGAGGTACGTAAGAGAGAGCATTACGAAAAGCCTTCAGTAAAGCGTAAGAAGAAGTCTGAGGCTGCTCGTAAGCGCAAGTATTGATCTTACGAAAATTTATGTTGATAAAAGCGATCCTTCGGGTTCGCTTTTTCATTTATTGAACGGAGTTGACAATAAACATGGGATTCAGACATAAGCTGACAAAAACAGAGCCTGATCTCTCCTTCAGAAGGACAGTTGATATCAGACCGGAATTTCTGAAAAAAATGGGCATAAAAGGTCTTATCCTCGATGTTGACAATACTCTCACAACCCATGACAATCCGGTTCCTGCAGAGGGTATTGAGCAGTGGCTGGAGGATATGAAAAATGCCGGTATAAAGCTTATAATAGTATCCAATAATCATCCGGAAAGAGTTAGACCCTTTGCTGATCCGCTGGGGCTCGACTGTGTGTGTGACAGCGGCAAGCCTCTGAAAAAAGGCTATACAGAGGCAATGAAGCGTATGGGACTGAGCAGGAAGGAAACTGCTGCCGTAGGAGATCAGCTCTTTACAGATATATGGGGCGCAAAGAATGCAGGAATAACATCAATATTTGTTGAGCCGATGGAGCTTGAGGGAAAACACAAGCGCTTCATCCGCTTCAAGAGGGTGCTGGAAAAGCCCTTCCTGCCAAAAAAATTTATAGACGATAAGAGGAGTAAAAAATGATAAAAAAGATCCTTGTAATACATGGTCCGAATCTTAACCTGCTGGGAGAGCGTGAGCCGGGCGTGTATGGAAATTCTTCAATAAACGAGCTTAACAGCAATATAATCGACAGAGCCAAGGAACAGGGACTGGAGTGCGAGATATTCCAGTCCAACCACGAGGGAGCTATCATCGATAAGCTCCACGCTGCAAGAACAGCATTTGACGGCGTTATAATCAATGCCGGAGCATATACCCACTACAGCTATGCGATACGTGATGCTATCGCTGCAATAAAGATACCATGCATAGAGGTGCATATCAGCAACGTTTTCGCAAGGGATGAGTTCCGTTCCAATTCTGTGATAGCACCTGTTTGCAAGGGCAGCATAAGCGGCTTCGGATTCGGCAGCTACTACCTTGCTGTTCAGGCTCTTGCTGAGCTTTAAGGAGGCATTTCCACGTTGACACGTTTAGAGAGATTATTCAGTGAGTTTAACGGCGCAGACTGTGCGCTGATAACCTCCGACATAAACAGAAGGTATTTCACAGGCATGAAATCGTCTGCCGGAGTAGTTCTTGCCTTTCCTGACAAGGCTTATCTGCTTATCGATTTCAGGTACATCGAAAAGGCAAGAGCGACTGTAACAGCAGCAGAAGTAATTGAAATGAAGAAGCTCTTTCCTCAGCTTACAGAGCTTATCAGAAAGCACGGCGCAAAGTCAATGGCAATTGAGTCGGAGAATATGACCGTGAAGGAGCTCAACAGCTACAGACATTTCTTTTCAGAGCTGGATATAGTTGATACAGATGATCTTAGCAATGCCGTGAACAGCCTTAGAATGATAAAGGATGAAGAGGAGATAAAGTGCATCCGCAAGGCTCAGGAAATAGCTGAGACAGCGCTTGAAGAGCTTCTGCCGTTCATTCGTCCCGGTGTTACAGAGCGTGAAGTAGCCCTTGAACTGAATCGCCTTATGTTCCTGCACGGAGCAGAGGATCTTTCCTTCGATACGATAGTCCTTGCAGGAGCAAATACATCTATGCCACATGGGGTTCCATCCGACAAGAAGATCGAGGAGGGGGAGTTCGTGCTCATGGATTTCGGCGCCGTATGGAACGGCTACCACAGCGATATGACACGTACCCTCTGTGTTGGAGAGCCGTCAGACGAGATGAAAAAGATCTATGATATAGTTCTGAGAGCTCAGC
>JAAYBK010000449.1 GCA_012718885.1 Ruminococcus sp.
ACTGCAAGCAGTCCAAGCAGGCCTGCTGAGCCCAGTCCGATCACAAGTCCCTTATGAAGATCCCAGAACGAAGCTGAAAGCGTAAAGTCAATAGAGCTTCTCTCCTTATCGGAGGTATTTCCTGCCATATCCTTTACAGTTACAACTATCTTCTCTTCAGATCTCTTACCGTCAGACTTGACAGGAAGCTCCATAATGATATTTCCTGCCTCATCATTGGAAACTGATGCGCTTACCTTGCCGAGATCACTGAGCTTATATTCATCTCCGTTTACTGTGAGGATGAGCTCCTCGTCAGAAAGCTCATCAAGCTTCTTGAGGTTCTGGTCAGAGCAGGTTATCCTGAGCTGTACCTCGGAATCCTTGAGCACAGCGTCCTCCTCAACGCCTGAGATTATTACCTCAGGAGCTGTCTTGTCGATAGAGAACTCGACTGCACATTTTCTGTCTGCGTATACCGGAGTATTGTTGCTGTTGAGGTTGCCTGCCTCATCAGCTGATTCGATATTGATAAGGTAATCTCCGTCATCCTTGAAGTTCTCATTCTTCAGGGTGTATAATGTCTCGTACCAGCCTTCGCCGCCGGCAGATCTGCTCTGCTTGATATCGAAGTCTCTGGATGTGAGAGTTTTTGTCTCGGAACCGTTTCTTATAACCGTGACAGTGCTCTCACCGCTCATTTCTGTAGCGTTTACCTCCCTGATAACAACGTCTGTATTGACATTTACAGGCAGGCCTTCCTTGAACTTCTTTACGGCAACAACTGCGTCAGCATTCACTACTTCATATGTAGCACCGTATCTGTTGACAGATACAGTAAGATCAAGCGGCTTGGAGGTATTTCCTGCCATATCCTCTGCGGTTATCTTGACCTTATAGATACCGTCGGTATCCAGAACATCTCCGAAGATACTGTGCCATGTCTCATACTCTCCGGCAGAACCCTTTGACGGAGCAGTATACTTCTTTGAAGTCGTTCTGGTCATATCTGTAACTTTGCCCTTGACATCCAGCTTGCTTATCTCAACGGTACACATATCTGCGACCTTTGTCTCATCCGGCAGGTTGTAGTCGCTGAATGTAACGGTAGGATCGTACTTTCCGTTAGTAGCGAACTTGTCAGAGCCGTTCTTTGTGAATGTCTGAGATATGGACGGAGCCTTGGTATCGATGAAGAACTCACCGCTTGAGAAGGTCTTTCCACGGTTATTCGCCGGATCAGCATAATCAACAGAGAAGATATATCTTCCATCGTTGGCGAAATCAAATTCAGCCGACCACTCATCCGGATTTATCTGGCTCTGCTTCCATGAAGCAGCGTCTATCTTCACTGTTTCGGCAGAGGTTATATTGTCCTCGCCGTAAGCTCTGATATTCACAACAGCGTCCTTCGGAATGAAGTTATGCTCGTTGATCTTTACGATAGCCTTTCTGGAAGCATTATAGTAATTTCCGTTCTTTGCATCATTGTTATCGAATCCGCCGCTTATCACAGGGCTGGTCTTATCGATAACGAAGCCGCCCTTTACACTGCCTGTGGACTTATGTCCAAGAGTATCTGCAACAGAGAAGCTGATATTGCTGTACTCAGCGTCTGCATTGAGCGTCAGCGTAGCTGTCCAGCGGTTTGCGCCCTCTGCATCGGTATCCGACTTGGTAGAGCTGTCAAAGGTCCAGTTGGATATAGTATATGTGCCTGCACCGGGCTTAGTTCCGGTCTTGTCTGCAATAGCGACCTCAACAGCCTTGCTGAGAGAAGACTGATCCAGATTTCTCTCGTATACGTTGATAGTAGCTGCTCTTGCAGAGTTGTAGTATGTCTTTCCGTCCTTCTGGACAGGAGTTCCGCTCATTACCACTTCGCCTATCTTCGGAGCAGTGCTGTCGATAGAGAAGGAAGTGTCATATGTGCTGTTATGATCCGAATTACAGGTCATAGAGATGTGGAGCTTCATATTGTTCCTCTGATCGCTCACTGAAAGCTGTGCATTAAGGTCAGTGATATTGTCTCTGTCCTTTCCGCCGGCTGGAACTGTCCACTGGAGATTTCCGCTGTTGTTTACTATGGCGCCGTTCTCCACCGTAAAGCCTCCCTGACGGATGAGCTGACCTGACTCGCTGGTAAGTGACCAGCTGACAGACTGTATTCCGGCTCTGTCATGGATAGAGATCGGGATAGTTATAGCGCTGTCATAGAGATTTCCGCTCTGCTTTGCAGCAGGCATAGCAACTGTGATATGAGTCTCAGAGTCATGCTGAGCCTGAGATTCAAGTATCATACCGTCAGGAGTGAGCCAGCCGCTGTTGTTTCCGGCATTATCGAATACTCTTACAACGACCTGACCTTTCCAGAATGCGCTGACAGTGAACTTCGGATCGTTGATATTGCTTACGGTAAATTTCTGAGCCTTGTCTATGAGCTCACCGCTGAGCTGGCCGTTATTATTGCTTATCGAATCCGAATCGATAAGCGCATACTCTATGCGTGAGATATTTGAATTGAGTCCGTTGCCGCCTCTGAGGTCATCAGCCTTGACGGAAACTACTGTGTCATCTGTGAAGTAATAGCCGTATCTGTCGGTCTCAACAGGTGAATAACCGTTTACAGAACTGTTTGCTGCATGGACATTGTCCTTTTCTGAGCCCTTTGAATGAGGTGACAGCGTGCTTCTGTCGAATGTGAAGCCCTTTATTGAAGGAGCGATATTCTCGGTCTTGACAGTATATCTTCCTATCTCAGTCTCATTGCCCACATTATCCTTTGCACGGAACACATATGTCTCGTTAGCAGAAGGATTGATCCTGTAGGTGTAAACCTTTTCATAATGAGGCTTATTGCCGCTGGCATTCTCCTTGGTAAGGTTCAGTGTCTGATCGTTCTTTATTATGCCGTCCCAGTGATCCGGAACTACCTGCATAACGCCTGCGCCGTCATCTCTTGCGGTAACAACTATCTCTACCGGCTTGTTTGTCCACTGGCCGTTATATACAGCCTTTGAGCCGTCAGGATTGATAACGAATGCCTGAAGGGATGCAAGTACAGGAGCCTTTGTGTCAATGCTTACAGTCTTCTTGACAGCCGCTGCTGCATTTCCGGGAATATCCTCTGCGCTTACAGTTACTGTATGTGCACCGTCGCCGCTCATATCAACATATTCCTGATACTGAGCGTTTTCAGCAGAATCCTTATCGCTGCCGTTATAGCCGCTGCTGCCGGCAGTCCTATTGCCGTCTGCAACAGCTTCAGCCTTCATTACACCTGAAGGATCGCTGACGCTGATATCATATCTGAACGCCCTGTTCACCCAGTATGCATTATTGGCATCAACATAGGCATTGAACCTGCCGCTGTCAGCATTATCGTCAGGATAGAAGCCTTCGCTGCGGCCGTTCTTACTCTCGTCAAGGGCGCCGATAACATCCCTGCCGGCAGTATCAGCCGTGTCAACAGCACTGATCTTTATAACAGGCGGAACTGTCTCCAGGTAAACATTGTTGTATTCATTCTCATTTCTTGGAGCGATGATCCATTCGCTGCCGTCCTGCTTTACGATGAACTCACCGATATGCCCCTCTTCGGTAGAAACCTTGATGGACACATCCTTCTTGCTGACAGGATCGTTCTTAGGATCGAAGCTGTACTCTATCTCGCCGGCAGAACCTGTTCTTACGGCTTCGCTCTCATTGAGATCCCAGAGTACGATATCGCTTATTGTAAGCGGAACGGCACTCTTATCCTCAGCCTTTACGGTAACTGTAGTCTCGTCCTTGCCGAAGATACCGAATGTCAGGTAACGGAGTGCGGAGTTATTTGTAACACTGTCCTTATCGATAACGATATCAGGAGTTACTATATGCAGCTTCAGCGGGCTGCAGGTGATAACGCCTGTCTGCATATTGAGGAAGTAGACCGGTCTGTCGATCACCTCATCTATGAGCTCCTTCTCACGCTCACAGGAAACAGTATCGCTGTCGCTGAAGGAGTAAGTCTGTGTATCAGGAGCAGCGATCTTCACATTCTTTCCTGCAAAGAGAGTGCCTCTGTTATAGGTCAAAGAGTATTTTGTAACAAGGTAGCTGAGACTGTAGTCAACGCCGCTGCTCTTTTCGCTTGAATTGAAGAGAGTACCTGTTGAAGGCTCATTCACAACAAAAGTATTTGCATAGTCATTAGCTTCTGCCTCGGAGAATACTACCTGATAATCATTTGAATTTGTTATAGCTTCGCCGTCGGTAAAGAGAACCGAACCGTCATCTCTTACCTCAAGTGCAGAAGCAGATGAGGTCGATCTTCCGTTCTTGAATATAGTTGTATAGTCAGCTTCATCAGCAGACTTTCTTCTGATCTCGGAAACATAACTTCCAACTGCCGGAGCGGCAAGTATTCCTGCATGATCTCCGAAGCCCAGCTTGCCGTCTGAGATATTTGTTATCTCGGCAGTACCCTGGCCAACGGTCTCGATCTCCTGAACATACTCTCTCGGTCCGAAAATTATCTTTACGTCCTGAGTCATGCTGTTCTTATCGAAGAAGACGTCGACATATAAAGGCTTATTCGGATTTTTCAGAGCCTCTTCATCATAATACAGCTTCTGATCGCCGTTATTATCCTTATCACCGTTATGGTAATTGTTGTATGTGACTTCCTTCACTACCCAGTTGTCAGGGCGTTTGATATTTACCTTGAGCTCAGCGCCCTGCTGAGTTGCTAGATTGAAGGCGTTTGTGCCGTCAGAAAGTGTCACACTGTTTGAGCCGTTCAGGAAATAGCCGTAAACAGAGCACTCTGCGATATCTGAGCTGAGAGGCTTTGTGGCATTATTCTCGATAAGCTCAAGAAGGTTTATATCAAGCTCCATTTTGAAATCGACCTTGAAGGTCTTCTTGGAATGGATCTTGTTTTTGTCGATCTTGAAATAGATATATCCGTCATTGGCAGCACTTGTCTTCTCGGTATCGATCTTAAGCTCAACTCTGGTATTCTTTTCGTCGTCATCGATATAGTAAACACTGCCGTCAGTAACGGTATAGTACTTGTTGGGCATTACTCTCACATAGCTGTAGCTCTCAATGAAAGCAGCAGTACCGCAGTCACGGCTGTAATCCAGAGCGTGATCTGTGATCTCCTTCATTACCACAACATAGTTCATGTCGCCCTTCATGGACTTCTTCTCTACTTCAATAGTGCCATTGGTCTCGCTGTGAGGCATATTTCTGCCCCAGTTATGGCGCTCGTCAGCCTGGTATATGGTATAGCTGGAGTTAGGTGCACCGCCGGAAACAGGATCGATCTTAACTATGAATCTGTCCGGCTTTTCCTCAACGATAAAGCCCTCCATAGGCTTTAACTTGTCCCTGTCGTCCCATACGGATACGGTGAGCTTTGCGGAGGATACGATCTCATCCTCGCCCACGGTTATGACGGTATCTTCTGCGAAGACCTTCTGTCCATCCGGGGTATTGACAGTTACCTTGGCACAGTCCGGCTTTAT
>JAAYBK010000034.1 GCA_012718885.1 Ruminococcus sp.
ACGGATGTGTTAATCCTATCAGAATTACGCCGGACCTTTTCTCTCTTATTGTAATAAAAAAAGAGTAGCTTTGCAATGCTTTGGACACATCGCTTTTCTACTCTTTTATTGTACCAAATCAGAATTTGCGGGGAGTCCCCGCTGGCAGGATTCTTCCAATGCGCCTCACAGCGCAAAGATCGAATAGGCTCTGCGATAAATCAAATTTTAACTGTTAAAGTATTTTTTCTATTTTCTATTCCGTTTGTTCCTCTATTCTCTCCAGAAAGTCGCTGATGATCTCTGCGACATCATCGGGACGCTGGTCATAAATACAGTGTATCCCCGGCAGCAGCACCAGCTCACAGTTCCCCATTTTGTCAAGATAGGGCTGCAATTCGGTATCACGGAGTTTTTGCAGCATATCCATATCATACCCGGATTCCGGAAACTTAGGCTGTTTCCTCCCCGTGAATTCACATTCCTGCTTATCCCAAGCCAGCATTTCATCTATTTCTTGTCCGGACTGAAATCCCCAACTTGAACAAATATAAACTTTCGGAACATCATTTGGCTTGATCGCATGATATGCAGTATTGCAGATTTCATTCATATGCTCATCTTCGTAGCAAAAAGCAGGATTAAATGTATGATGCAGATTCAATGCTTCCGAATACTTTCGCTGTTCATCCGAATAATTCATACCGGGGATTACAGTTTTTAACAGAAACGACTTCGCAAGTCTTACCAGTCCCATCTGACTTGCCGCAATCGCAAACCGATTCTCAAATGCACTGCCATCTTCCAAAGCAATATCAGGGTTATCGCTGAGTTGTGTTCCGGCAAGAAAAATGACACCCTCGATCTCTTCCGGATACTGACTTACCCAATATGTCGCATAAGCACCGCCCAGCGAATGTGGAAGCAGAATGTATGGCGCTTCGATACCGGCATTTTTCAGCGCAGTACGGTAGTGATCCACAACACGCTCCACTGTCTGCGGCTCCTTTGTATCATCGCTGAGTCCATAACCCGCACGGTCAACGATTACGATCCGGTTTTCTTCAGCCAGACCGCCCATGAGGCGCTCCATTCTGACACTGTAATCAAATACGCCTTTGCCCGATAATCCTACGAATGTATGCTTACCGTTTTGAATTCCGAAATCATGTACATTCAGCGAATAATCCCCGACCGAAACAGGATTGTAATACCCTGCTTCGGTCAGCATCTGCTTTTCTTTTGATAACAGGATTCTGTGGATTACAAATGTGATCGCCAGAAACAGAATCATAATACAAGCCATAATCGCAAGTACTTTTTTTACTCTATTTGATTTTTCAGATTTCATCGCTTTATCCTCCAAATTCACACAGAGAATGCTGTTAGGATTTCTTTCAGTTCGTCAAGCTTTTCTCCTGTAAATACCGATTTATATTAGTAAACATTATACCATGGCATCACTACCGTGTCAATAAAAGCTCTATAATACACAGGTTTTATATGAACACCGAGAAATTGCTTGCTATTCCCGATAATATGTGTTATAATTGGAAAAATAATTTCCACAGGGAGGTCTCACCACACTTGATTTCATAACCATAAACGAACAAAGCAGTATCCGCGTTGACGAAGGAAAGATTATTTACTCCGACCCGTACAACATCAGAAACGCTGCTCACGATGCCGACATTATCCTCATCACACACAGCCACTTCGACCACTACTCCCCAGATGATATCCGCAAGGTGATGAAGTCCGACACTGTTATCGTCTGTCCGGACACTGTAAACGAACCGAAGGAACTTGGTCTGACTGTGAAACAGGTCTCCGCAGGCGAGAAGTTTGAGGTCCTCGGTATCAGATTCGAGGCTGTTCCTGCGTACAATATAAGCAAGCCCTTCCACCCCAACTCCAACGGCTGGCTGGGATATATCATCGACAGTCCCGACCACGGACGCATTTACATCGCAGGCGATACGGACATCACTCCCGACAACAAACGAGTGAAGTGCGACATTGCGCTCATTCCTGCCGGAGGAACTTACACTACCGATGCTTTACAGGCTGCGGAGCTCGCTAACACTATCCGTCCGAAGTACGCGATACCTATGCACTACGGAACAGTCGTAGGAAGTCCTGCTGACGGTGAGAAGTTCCGCAAGGCTGTGGACAGCGGCATAGAGGTAGTTATAAAAATCTGATGATAAATATCGTGAACAGTAAGAAGGCAGCCATTGCGGCTGCCTTTTTCATTATATTTCGTACTTCTCAAGTTTCAGAAGGGCTGTCTTTTTATCCAAACCGCCTGCATAGCCTGTCAGACTGCCGTCTGCTCCGACAACTCTGTGACAGGGAATTATTATCGAGATAGGGTTATGTCCCACAGCACTGCCGACTGCCTGAGCCGACATATGCTCAGCACCTTGCTGATCTGCGATGATATTTGCTATCTCGCCATAGGTCATTGTCTGTCCGTAAGGTATCGTAAGAAGTATGTCGTACACTGCCTTTCGGAACGGCGTTGTGTGCAGACTTATAGGCGGAGTGAAGCCCGGCTCTTTTCCGCTGAAATAAATATCCAGCCAGTTGCAGGTCTGCGTAAATATCGGCAGCTCTGCTTTGGTGCTTTCTTCAACAAGTTTATGGGGAAAGGATTTCTGCTCGTCGAACCATAAGCCTGTCAGTGCTTCGCCGTCACTGGCGAGGGTGATACCGCCGAGGGGAGAGGTATAGTGAAATGTGTTATTCATGCTTTCATCACTCCTGATATCCGATCTGAAAATAATCAAGATAAGCCTTGAAGCGGTCCTGTGCAGTCAGCACCGTATCCGTCAGCCCGCCGCGTTCCTGTTCCCAGTTTTTGAGTCCGCGGTAATAGAACATCTTCAGATCGTCGGATATGATGAACGGAACTATACTATGGTGCAGGCACTCCTTCAGCATTATTAGCCTGCCGACTCTGCCGTTGCCGTCCTGAAATGGATGTATGGACTCAAACTGATAGTGGAAGTCAATTATATCTTCAAGCGCGATTTTTTTCAGGTCATTGTACTGTGATACGAGCTTTTTCATTCGTGCAGGCACTACATCGGGAGAAACAATCATTTCGCCGCCGACTTCATTAGCAAACTTCTTATACTTGCCGATTGCAAACCAATCCTTCCTGCTGTCAGCTGTGCCTGTTTTCAGCATCTTGTGAAGCTCCTTGATAAACGCCTCTGTTAAAGGCTTTTCAGCATTTTCGATAACATAGTCGATACAGCGGAAGTGGTTGACCGTCTCGACGATATCGTCGACGTTAACGGCTTCATTTTCAAAGCCTAAAGTGTTAGTCTCGAAGATATAGCGCGTCTGGTCGTGGGTTAGCTTGCTTCCCTCAATATGATTGGAATTATAGGTCAGCTCGATCTGTAACTTGTGATAGATACCACCGTGCTGATTACTGCTTTTCTGCTCTCTGAGAACCTCAAGCAGTGTCTCTGGACGTTTCAGTTTTCGGCGTCCCGGTCTGACAGCATCGGCAGGGATTTTCCAGGTTTTGCCGATAAGGACAGCACCTTCTATGCGTCTCTCCGCACAGTAGTTGCGGACTGTCCTTTCGGATATTCCCCATAATTCAGCTATTTCAGCAACGCTTCTGTATTCCACGGTATCACCTCCATAGTTCTATTATATCACATTATCGGCAAGAAATCAATGATTATACATAGAAATTCTTGCCGATAAAAACTATACCACAGGTTTACTTGACATTTCCATAATGCCGTGATATAATTAGCTCAAACTAAGGGAAAAGTTCCCGCAATTCTTACTAACGAAAGGGTGAAAACAATGAACGCTATCATGAACAACGCTATGTCTGCATACATTTGTGCTTTTGATTTCCAGCAGTCAAGCTATTTCTTCCAGCAGGAGGATAATGGCTCAGTTTTGCTGCGCACAGGACAGAAAAGTGCTTGTTCAGACGCCCTGACAGGGTGAGCAGAGATAGTGTTACATTGCGACCATCTTCTGATAGAACATAGCCGTCTGTGTGCAGTATGAAACTCACACAGGCGGTTTTTATTATTCTATTCAGAAAGGTGGTTATTTTTATGCCCATAGCAGCTCCGACTATCGATATGATAGCAACAGGCGCAAACATCAGAGCTTTGATAAAAGGCAAAGGACTCAAGGTGTCTGATGTACAAACAGTATTCGGCTTCAACACGCCGCAAGCGATATTCAAGTGGATGAAAGGAGACGCTATGCCCTCTATCGACAACATAGTCATACTGGCACATATACTTGATGTGCCTATTGACGAGATAATTATAACTAATTAGACACTCCCGCCCATGTCGGGCGGGGTGAGATAATTCCGCTTCGTCTAATGGTAGGACATCTGCTTCTGACGCAGAAGATGTAAGTTCGATTCTTTCAGCGGGAACCAGCGCCGAGCGGGCGCGCGCAGTTTCGCGGTTCATTTTTTCTGATTCGCAAATTATTTCCGCACATTAAGCCGTATCTTATTTGCAGCATATACACAACGATGACTGTGTAGCCAAGTGGAAAGGCAATGGACTGCAACTCCATGAGCGCAGGTTCGACCCCTGTCACAGTCTCCATTTTTGCCCCCGTAGCTCAGCCGGTAGAGCGCAGGTCTGAAGAACCTGGCGTCGCAAGTTCGACTCTTGCCGGAGGCACCATTCCGCTTCGTCTAATGGCAGGACATCGGTCTTTGACTCCGATAATGGAAGTTCGAGCCTTCCAACGGGAACCAGGTCAAACTATGAAAGGAAATGATAACAATGAGCAGAAAATTAGCAAGCATACAAAGAATATGGAAGATAGAACCTATTGAAGGCGCTGACAGGATAGAGTTGGCATATGTACTTGGCTGGCAGTGCGTAGTAAATAAGGGACAGTTCAAACCAATGGACTTAGCCGTATATTTTGAGATAGACAGCTTTCTTCCAATACGCCCCGAATATGAATTCATGAGAGCGTCCAGCTACAAGAACACCGACATTATGGGCGAAGGATTTCGTCTTAAAACGCAGAAATTCCGTGGACAGGTATCGCAGGGACTTCTTCTCCCCATAGGTAAGTTCCTTGAAATACCGACTGACATTGAACTCGGAGCAGATGTTACCGAAATACTCGGAATCCGCAAGTGGGAGATAGAGGAACGCGCAACCTCCGGCGGTACTGTCATAGGAAACCTGCTGAGAAGTATTCCTCATACCGATGAGACAAGGGTGCAGGCTGCACCCGAGCTCATAAAGGAGTTCACAGGACTTGAGTACTACGTCAGCACCAAAATGGACGGCAGTTCCCACTCTATCAGTATAGATGAAGACGGTTTCCATGTTACAGGTCATAACTACGAGTACAAGGATGATGGCAACAGCGATTTCTACAAGCTTGTCAACGATCGCGGCTACAAGGAAAAACTCGAAGTATTTATCGGAAAAGAAGGACTTACTTCTATCACCGTACAAGGAGAGCTTTGCGCTCCGGGTATACAGCAGAACCGTCTGAAGCTCAAAAGACCTGAGTGGTATGTTTTCACTGTAATGGAGAACGGCAAGCGTGTAGGACTTGAAAGAATGCTTGAAATATGCAGTGAACTGGAGTTCACGACTGTTCCGATTGAAGAGGTGGATACCAATCTGCCGGCTAAATACCCATCCGTTGAAGCTCTGCTTGAACGAGCAGACGGAAACTACCCTAACGGCGGTAAAAAAGAAGGTATCGTTATTCGTCCTACTGAGCCTGTATTCAGCAGTAATATCGGAGCTGAACTTAGTATGAAGGTAGTAAGCAACAGGTATCTGCTGAAAAATGATGACTGAAATCCAATTCAACCATTAATTGGTATTCTGAAAATTTCAATAATATTTCATGATTCTCTTGATTTTTGCCTCGAAATTGTATTAAATACAATTTCGAGGCGATAATCGTGATTTTTACATCAACTCAATTTGATAAAAAACACAGCAGCTCCGTTCGGGATTTGCCCGTATAATCAGAGCTGCTTTGGTCATTTTTTCCGGTAGAGACGCGCCAATCCAACCACTTATTTACCACTTATTGGCACTGAAAATCGCTTAAAATCACTTGAAGATGCTAAAAGTGAAGCTTCAAAAATTGCCGAAATACAGCCATTTTCGCATTTTACTAAAAGTTGCCGAAAGGCTCGGGATTTTTTCAATTCCCGTACGGGTCACCATTCAATGTTCTCGGAAACAGCGTAATATCGCCGTTTCCGAGTTTTGCTTTTTATGCGAAAATGCTATTTGTTCTTTGTTTGTTCTTTATTTCAGAAAACGACGTTTTCAGAACCGAAGGTCACATACCTTTCGGCTCATTTTTATTTGTGCGAAAATTGAGTGCTGCACTGACTGCTTCGGAGACTTTTGCCTGTGCTTCTTCGAGCATATGACAGTAAATATTACTTGTTGTAGAAACTGTCGAATGACCTAACGCACCCGAGACTGTCACGATATCCACGCCCTGATTCACTAAAAGTGAAGCGAACAAGTGTCTGAAACTATGTAATCCATAGAACGGAAGATCGTGCTTCTCGCAGAATTCACCGAGCCAGAAATACGGAGTGCCGTTCTGCATAGGCAGACCGTTCCATTTAGTGTAGAGCCTGTCGGTCTCCACCCACTTGTCACCGCATTTGAGAGCCTGCATATCCTGCTCGTCCTTGTACTCCTTGAGCATATCCATTATCTCCTGCGGAAATTTAAGTGTTCTCTGGGATTTCCTGGTCTTGGTGGTATCTGTGTACGTCCCTTTCTTGCCTGTGTAGTTGCTTGTACGGCGAACACTGATGATATTGTGCTCGAAGTCCACATCCTTCCATTCCAGTCCCAGCATCTCGCCACGGCGGAATCCGCTGTAGATCATCAGGTTGAAGAATGTGCGGTACTTCAGAGGCTCATCGTTCAGCAGATTGAGAAATCCCTGCACCTGTTCAGGCGTGTATATCTTCTTCTCGTCGTGACAATCCTTCGGCAGAGTTACCTTTGAGCACGGATTGTCGCTGACAACTCCCATTCTAACCGCATAAGAGAACACATCAGAGATGAAGCTCAGATTGTGGCGGATAGTCTTCGGAGCAAGAGGCTTGCCTGTACGCTCATTCGCTCCCTCTTTAGAAAGCGAATTGATGAACGCCTGTATCTGCCTCGGAGTTATCTTGTCCATTCTCATGTGACCGATAGCAGGATATACCCTGCCCCTGAGCTGTAGCATACGCTCATATGTAGTGTTCCTGAGAGTCGGACGTGCGTACTCCTCGAACCACTCCTCCGCAAAAGTCTCGAACTTGATAGCCTTGCACTGATAGCCTTTGTTGCAGGCTTCCTCAAACATTACAGCCTGCCTGTTGACCTCTTTCTCGATCTGTTTAGTGGTCATTCCATCTTCGGGCTTCCAGGTCATGGACTGTATCATCTGTTTGCCTTTACTGTTGTAGCCACAGCTCACTCTTATGGAGTAGCTGTCGCCACGTTTCTTTATGGTTGCCATAAAATTACCCTCCTCGGTAATATCACAGCGTACCTTTCCAATATCCATTGTAGCGCAATATATCGATATTGTCAAGGTACGCTGTGTAAATACCTATCCTTTCATTCTTATAATGTTCTCAATATTCCGTATCGTATCCCCCATGGCAAGTTTCCCCGACCTGCCCACATGGAGAAATTCATCGCAGAGGTACTCCGCATAGTCAAGGTGGTGCAGAGCGTAGACGAACCGCCTGTCCTGCACGTCGTCCGGACTTTTCGGGACAAGCTCCCTCCACTCACGCATAAGCCATAGGTAATCGTGAAGCGTTCTCCAAGCCTGTTTCTCCCACTCCACATAGGCTCTGCGTTCAGCTATACGCTTGTGATACTCGGATACTTCCGCAGACGTAGGAGCCTGTCCCACGGCAAAATGCAGATCGTAATCATCATTCAGCTTCTTCACCGCTTCAATAGGCTCACTGAGACTGAACAGCCTTTGCGTGAAACCGATAACGTCCGCAGAAGCACCGCAGCCGAAGCAGTAGATATTATGGGGATAGACCTTTGTGGAGGAAGTTTTCTCCGCATGGAACGGACACAGGCACATTCCAGACCTGTCTATGTTAAGTCCGTATCCCTCCGCAACAGTCCTCATATCAACGGCTTCTTTGACTTGCTCAAATACGTTCACTTCTGGAAATAAGCCACAAGGTCAGCCTTGTTGACGAGTATCTTGCCACGCTTGCCCTCTCCTGTGCGGACGGACTTCACCTTTTCCTGTGCCACCAGCTGACGCACTGTATGCTCTGAGAGTCCCTGTATGACCTCTGTACATTCCTTGATAGTGAGCACCTCCACAGGCTTCGGAGCGCTCTCACGGCTCGCTGAGGGCATCTCGGCACCATCGTCGGTAAGCTGTATCAGCAGTTCAAATATCTCGTCCACGATTTTTTTCTTTTCAGTATTACTCATAATATAACCCTCCATAAATTATTTCTGTTCTTCTTTTGATAACGACCAGTACCACTGACCGTTGCGTTTGATTGACTTCACTCCGAGGACTTTCTTCGCTTCGGTGAGTGTGCGCTTCGATATGCGTGAGTACAGTGCCTTAGCTAATATGACCTTCTGTGCTACCTCGCCATCTTTCAGCTCTTCCTGTAAAAGCTCCATAGCCTGTTTGCCCTTGGACTTTGAGCCGACGCCGAGCAGTATCTCGTCGATGTTGCAGTCATACTCACCCTTGAAACGGAAACCACTGTCGGGATCAAGCTCAAAGGCAACCGTCTTTCCCTCGGGAGCGAGACTGCTTTTCGTATGGGCAACTACTCTGAAATTCGGATTTTCCTTGTCCCTCGCCACGATAAGAACGCTTCTGGCTGCGGCGGTAATGTCGATAGATCCCAGTCCTCTATAGGTGGACTTCATACCCATAGCCTTGTTCATGTGACCGATCAGCACAACAGCACAGCCGTATTTCTCCGCAATAGATGCAAGGTGCGACATGACAGTTCTTATCTCGTTGGCACGGTGCATATCCACCTGCGCCCCGAGGTACGCCTGCAGCGGATCGAGAATGACGAGCTTTGCATGGGTGTGTGCGATAGCCGCTTCAAGACGCTTGTCCGACATTGTAACGTTCCTCTCGCTCTCGTTGATGACGATGACTTTGGAGCAGTCCGCACCTGCACTCATCAGTCTCGGCTTTACCGTGTCGGAGAGTCCGTCCTCCGCTGTCTGATAGATGACGTTCATGGGGTCACACTTCTCCTGTGACTGAGGAAGTATGCCCTGAGTCAGCCGTGCGGCGATGTTCAGTATCAGAGTGGTCTTGCCCTCGCCCGGGTCACCCTGTATGACCGTTATCTTCCCGAACGGTATGTAGTGATACCACAGCCAGTTCGTCTCCGTCGCCCGGATGGTGTCCATGTAGATCAGTTCTTTCATGATCTGCTCTTCTTTCAATGGCTTCACGCCCTTTCTAAGTATTTGAAGGTCATATGCAAGATAAGCACAAGTTACCGTATCGCCCCTCTGATAGTCATTACCAAAAAAATTGCGGCATCGTTAAGTATCAGAAAAAACTTTGTGTAACTTCACAAACCGAGTACGGTATTTTTGTGCGGTTATGTTCTATATCATACCGCTGCATTTTATCCCTCACTTATATACCGAAAAAATGGCAGTTCGTAAAGTATGTTTTTCTGTCATATTTTTTCTACCAACAGCATTCCGTAACTTGGCTCAGATTATAATACCCTTCACTTATCTACCGAGGATTTTGAAAAATCGGGGTACTTTTGGAGTATTGTTTACAATTTGTTCATACAACTTTGTATACACGCACAAATCAGCATATTGATTTTTGTGTGCTATGACGAAGCATTTGATTAAAACATTGTTTATTTCGTACTGGATTTTTTCGGAAAAACACTGTTCAGACTTAAGAGTGCAAGAATGCAAAACAGAGCACATCTGCGCTCTTACTTCACTAATTATTTGCACACAATAAATCGTAAAACAGCGCAGTATAGCGCACTGTTCACTTACTGCCTGAAAAGGAAGGATGCAAGGGTGCAAACATTTATAAAACTTGCATCCTTGCACCCTTGACTTAGAGCATCCTGAATACGCAGGTTTACATGACGCTCAGAACAGTATAATACGCAGGTAAATGTCGTACCGACTCGACAAAACGACAACTCGATATTATTTTGTCGAGTGACTCGATAAAATTATGTCGAGTGGCTCGACAAAATAGCTTTGCTGATGTATAATAATATCGAGTAATGCACCTACACACGAATGAGGAGGTATATATGGACAGTTGGTATGCTTTTGACATCAAAAGCAAAAAATTGATAATGAGAATGAATATCAATGCGTTTTGGAAGCTTGGTGATGTGTATTTTCAGATTCATGAAATGCCTGATGATACCATAAAAGCCTATTGGCGAAAAGGAGTTCCCGACAGGAAATTTGCTGAATGTGCAGGTGATATCGCACGAAAATATTTTGCAGGAAACCTAATGACGATAAAAGAACTTATAATCACGGATGAATACAAAAAGGAAATCGATATAATATCTCCCATTAATGAGATAGATTTCTCTGATGAAGAAGCAAGACAGATAGTTGAGGTCTGCAATAATGGTCTGCCTGATGATTATAAAAGCATTGGCGGCAGAGACGGTCACAGTTATGATATATGGTTCGGAAACAGTAAGAGAATCAATTTATGGTGCATTGTCCAAGAAAGTGTTGTAGCTGTCGCAGATGTTATAAATCTGCTTGTAAATAAGGCAGGACTTGATGAAGATATGTATGGAATAAGAATAAGATAGAACGTTACAGCTATCTCCGAAAAATACCCGCTATCAAAATGCTTGATGAGCTTTCCTTCAATACGCCGGTCACATTCTTTGTAGGCGAGAACGGAAGCGGCAAGTCCACTCTGCTTGAAGCTATCGCTGTCGCTTACGGTTTCAATCCTGAAGGCGGAACACTGAATTACAGCTTTTCCACCTATGATTCACATTCAGAGCTTCACGATGCTCTCAGGCTTGTGAGAAGCTTCAATAAAGCCAAGTGGGGATATTTCCTCAGAGCAGAGAGCTTTTATAATGTGGCTACCGCCGAAGAGGAATACTCAAGAATACAGGGCAATCCTCAACACTACCACGAAAAATCACACGGTGAAAGTTTTCTTTCAGTTATACAAAAGAATTTCAATCAAAACGGTCTGTATATCCTCGACGAGCCCGAAGCCGCTCTGTCTCCGCAGAGACAATTGACGCTGCTGCTTGAAATGTCCAAGTGTGTAAAAAACGATTCACAGTTCATCATCGTAACTCATTCGCCGATACTTCTCGGATTTCCCGGAGCAACTATTCTCAGCTTCGATGAGGGCGAGATTCAGTCCATTGGCTATGAAGATACGCAAAGCTATCAGATAACGAAAATGTTCATCAACGACCGCAAACAGATATTAAGACATCTTTTTGAAGAATAGGATACCTGACACAACAAGCCACAAAATATAAGATTACCACTCCCCAACGACAAGGCACTGGTGAGGCTTGATTTTAATAGAAAGAGATGATTTTATGTATATTCCGGAAATACCAAATAACAGTATAACAAAAGAGATTAAAAAACTGGCTGCGTTATGCGAAAAAAAGATAGCCGAATACGGAGAAAACTCCTCATGGTTCAAACCACCGATGATTGAAAATGACATTCAGAAATGGGAAACTGAAAACAATATCAAACTTCCAGCTACATATAGAGAATGGTTACTTTTTTCTGAGGAATCATTGATCAGAAACGATCTGGCACATTTTTACAGACTTGATGATTTTAAATATAATGTGATAGATGTTTCTCCTGATCTTATAGTTATCGGAGAGATTTTCGGCGACGGCGAATTGATAAGTTTGTCAAGATCAAAAAACACTTTCTGTATTTTTGACCATGGTGAATTAGAAGTACAAGAAGATTTTCGGGACATTTTAAAGGAAATAATACGCATATTGGACGAGAAAAGCTCTTTATCTCCAAAAATGCAAGATTTACTAATGCAAATGGTCAAGGATAAAAAATAAGAATAAAACCACCTGACACCAAAAGCCACAAAATATCAGGACACAGCGCAGTCCAACAGAAAAACATTGATCAGACTGAAGTATTATAATAACAAAGGAGCAAAAATCATGGAAAAAAGCAATAAAGAATTAATAAGAGAATCCTATGACTATTTGAATGAACTAAGCGATTTTCTTTCTGATGAGTATGCGTATCAATTTGATGCTCCTGCTACACAAGAAGAAATACAGAGTTGGGAAACAGAAAACGGTATCAAAATCCCGTCAATGCTAAAAGAATGGCTACTCTTAACAAAGAAGTGCAATATGGCTAATAGGTGCTGGCAGCTTTACTGGCCTGAAATTGACGAAAACGAACCCGAAAATGTTTTAATAGGAAGTTTTATCGGAGACGGAGAGTATTTATATTTTTCAAAGAAATCCGAGCAATTCTTTACAGTATATGACGGTGAAATAGAAGAATACGATTCTTTTGACAGTGTGCTTACATATATTTCTGTTGATCTGGAAGACAAAGCAGAAGAAATATTCGGTGAAGACTGGTTAGAAGAATTTGAAGAACAATACAATTAAACTGTAGGATTTTGACCTTATTGCACCTGCCTGACACCAAAAGCCACAAAATATCAGGACACCGTGCCTTTCAAATGCTATAATAAAGTTACACTAAGGAGGGAAAAAAATGAACTTAGCGACTGGTATTCAGAAGGCAATCGACTACATCGAGGAGCACATCACCGACGAGCTTGACCTCGCTGATATCGCAAAGCAGGCGACTTGCTCACCGTACTATTTCCAGAAGATATTCGGGATTCTATGCGGTATCACGGTAGGCGAATATATCCGTAACAGGCGGCTCACACTTGCCGGCAGCGAGCTGAAAAAGCCCAATGTCAAGGTCATTGACACGGCTCTTAGATACGGTTACGAGTCTCCCGAGAGTTTCACCAGAGCGTTCACACGCTTCCACGGCTTAACTCCTACGGAGGCTAAACGTGAGGGCGGCAGACTTCGTTCATTTTCCCGTTTCAAGGTGCAGATCATTTTGAAAGGCGGTAATTCCATGAATTATAACATCGTTAAAAAGGACGCATTCACTGTGCTGGAAAAGGTTGAACAGCACACAGTCGCCGGCGAGCAGAATGTGAATTCGATCCCGGAATTCTGGGGCAGAGCTCAGTCTGACGGCACTATCACAACTCTGCTTGAACACGCATCAGACCACACTTATATCTACGGTACCTGCTACGGCAACGGTCACTCCAACACCGAGACATTCGACTACGGTATCGCTG
>JAAYBK010000450.1 GCA_012718885.1 Ruminococcus sp.
AGAGCTGTCAGTTATTGGCAAGAAGCTGGGGGCTGATGTTCCATTCTGTCTGGCAGGCGGTACAGCTTATGTAGAAGGCATCGGCGAGAAGCTTGTAAAGCTGCCTGACTATGACAAGCGTATCCTTGTTATCGCAAAGGGCACTGAGGGAGTATCCACCGGCGAGGCCTATGCACGTATCGACGCTCTTGAAGAGCCTGTCCATCCCCGGACAAAGGAGCTGAAAGATGCTCTGAGCAGCGCTCCGGATGAAGCATACCATTATTTCGGAAACCTCTTTGAACAGGCAATACAGCTTGAAGAGGTAGACAAACTGAAGTCAGCAATGCTGAATAAGGACGCACTGAAAGCGAATATGACCGGCAGCGGAAGTGCGGTTTTCGGATTATTTGAAACCAGTGAAGCAGCAGAGATATGTGCTGAAAAGCTTAGACAGCAGGGATATTTTGCACAGGTCTGCGAGACAGTCAGCAAGGCCTACATAATAGTATGAAACGCCGAAGGCGGCAATAACAAAATACAAAAAAGAAAGGGTTTGATAAAGCAAGACTTTATCAAACCCTTTTGTTATATCAGTGATTCTTCCGGTCAGCCGGAGCAAGTAATACAGGAAAGGCTCTCTCCCATCCGGACTACCTTTTTTACTGAGTTTTTACTATCGCTATCACCGTCAGATTATCCTTGCAGCCATTCTCCAATGCCTTCTGCACCATCATCCTCAGCCTCTCCGGCAGGTTCTTCGGCAGCTCAAGTATCTCCTCCATATCCAGTGATGACAAGTAATCAGACAGTCCGTCTGTACATAACAGCAACAGATCACCGTACTCCATTCCGCCTTCCACCGGCATTATATCTATCTTAGGCACCGTCTTGACGTTTCCGAATGCCGGGAAGATGATGTTTCTGTGTACATGGGTGCGGCGCTGAGCCATTGTGATCGTTCCCTCTTCATAAAGGAGCTGTACCAGCGACTGGTCACGGGTAAGCTGTGATATCCTTCCCCGGCGGAAACGGTAAAGTCTGGAATCGCCTACGTTGAAGGCCTGTATACCGCCTGCTTCATCAATGGCGATACCGCAGAGCGTTGCCTGCATATTGTGGTGCTCAGGATGCTCCGTACTGTATTCCGCAAGCTGACGGTGGATCTCGTGCAGCCTGAGGTCAAGCCTGATTATGCCGGTATAGTGGATATCCCGCACCAGCTCCAGACACATTTTCGATGCTACCTCTCCGGCATTCTCACTGGACACGCCGTCAGAGACCGCAGCTATAAACGGTTGGTTAAGATACTGCTGAGAAGCGCCCTCATCGGCAACGGACTCACCTATGAGCATAGCGTCCTCGTTATGGGGCATTATACCCTTTTCAGTAATTCCGCAGCAATAATACATATCTATCAGACCTCTTGTTCAATACCATATAATTCGAGTGCATTCCGGCAGGTGATATCAAGCAGCTCCTGTACCGGAATATTTTTTATCTCCGCAGCTTTCTCTGCGGTGTAACGTATCATGGAGCTGTCGCAGCGCTTTCCTCTCATGGGTACAGGCGCCATATATGGACAATCCGTCTCCATAAGCAGCCTTTCAACAGGGACAGTCTCCAGCGCACGCAGCGCTTTCTTTGCATTGCTGAAGGTGAGAACGCCGGTAAATCCTATGTACATCCCCAGCTTCAGGATCTCCGCAGCAATTTCTGCCGAGCCGCTGAAGCAGTGTACAACGCCCTGCGGCCTGTACTTTTTCAGCAGTCTCATCGTGTCCTCCCAGGCGTCACGGGTATGGACGATCACCGGCATATCCAGCTCCTTTGCCAGCTCAAGCTGAGCGGCAAATACTCTTTCCTGAGCCTGCGGCGAATATCCCTCATAGTGATAGTCAAGGCCGCATTCGCCTATAGCCATTACCTTCGGGCAGGACACTGCTTTTTCCCTTACAGTTTCCAGCCAGCCTTCCGGCAATTCTTCCGCATATTCCGGATGTATCCCGGCAGCGGCATATAAATAGTCATATTTCTCAGCAAGGACAGCGTTTTCCACCGTGTCTCGCATATCAGAAGAGGCAAGCATCACATACCGCACGCCTTTTCCCGGAAGCTCCGCAAGGATATCAGCTCTGTCCTCGTCAAATGCGTGATCCGCATAATGAGCATGGGAATCAAATATATTGTTCACGCCGCTCATTCTCCCTGACTGAAGAACTGATTTTTGATCTGTTCAATGAAGGTATCGCTGGGAATAAAGTCATTCTCAGCACTTGTGCCCTCAAACTGTACTGACACTGCGATAGTATTGCCGTACTGTTTTTTCTGTGAGAAGAGCTGTTTTATAGCATCCTTGTAGTCCTTGTAGTCAACAGATGTGATGTTGGAATCTACAGTATTTATGATCTCATTGAAGAAGTTATCGATGTTGTCAGCGATATATGTGCCCTCTGTACCGTTCACCATGTAGGATATCATATGTGCTGAACGGAATGCACGGTCAGCCTCTCCTCCGGGGAAGAGAGAATATGTGATGAAGGTCTCCATCTGCTCGCTGTTGAGCTCCTGAGGAGTTCCGTCGTGCTTCATACCGGATATCTCAACATCTACAGGGTATGTTACACATCCCAGCTTATCGCAGGTAGTTTTGAAGGAATCCGAATCGAATATCATGTACTTCTCAACATCCACACCCATAACCTCGGATACGAATGCTGCCGCAGAAGCTCCGCCGCCTCTTTCGTATGCACCCTTAAGGCTCTGCTGCTGATCGTCAATGATCGCAATAGTATTGCTGGGGATGCCGAGGAAGAGCATACTTCTGTCCTTGGGGATAGACCTCATAAGTGCAAATGTGGCGTTGCATTTCTGCTCCGGCTCATCGAGGATGAACAGCACTGTATGATTGTCCTCGTATGACACGATCTTCACATCACGGGGCTTCGGTGCCGGAGGAGTATCGTCCTTCTTGAACCAGTGGCGGTAAATGAAGAATACCGCTCCGCCGAGAATGAGCAGGCCTATGAAGATCGTTGCAAGGAAAGGCACTGCAATGCTTCCACTTTTCTTTTTTGCCATAATGATCGTCTCCTTTTTTTACATTTTAGCATTATTTTTTTATCATCAACTTTTCGTATAACAGCTTATCCGAAAAAATTCGTCATAAAGTGAATAAAAAATATTTTCCAAACGGACAAGTTAAAACTGCTCCGCTCAGTATCGGTTATCAACAGACTTTTCCACATTTTCAACATTTCATTTCAACAATGAATGTTTAAACTACGGATTCAACAGTCTGTTGAAAAAGGTTTTGAAAGTATATTTATCAAAAGGCTTGCAAAATCCTGTGATTGTGCTATAATAATAAATAACGGTTCGCTCCCGTTCAGTACGGAAGATCGAATACATTCTCAAGAAAGGCTATATTCCGGCTTATTTCCCGGATATCAGTGCCGCTTTCATCAATTATGCGGTATACATCGTCAAGGCTGAAACTCTTTATGAGGCGGCCTGTACGGTAGCCGTAATTCACAGTCTGGCGTGTTCCCGACCAGCTCTGCTTGTCATCAAGAAAGGCAATGACCGCTGAAGAACGATCCACCATGAAGTAATTCCTGTCACGGTAGAGATTCCTTCCCGTCCCCTTGTTGTACACAGCCTGCGGATCCGGACACACACTTATGAGACAGTCGCAGTTATTTTCGACCCTTTCAAGGAGCTCACGCTGAGAAGCTGAAAAGTGATCGGCATGACGAAGATACGGCATTGCTCCGACAAGCTTTATCCTGCTGTTGAGCCGCTTTTTATCTATGATGTGCTCGGCCGCCCAGAGATCAGTCCCTGTGGCAAGACCGCTTATGAACCATTCATAACCGTGCTCAGCCGCCATATCGATATAACGGCAAAGCATTTGCCTTACCGCAGAAACAGTGAGTTCACGGTATATCGACAAATCGTTATAAGAAATGATGCTCTTCTCACGGTGGCCGGTTATGCAGAGAGTTCTTTCGGCAGGAAAGACGGCTTCATCCGGAGATATTGCCGGAAGTCCAGAAACCAGCGATGTAAGCATAAGATCCCTCCCACCTTGCATAATAGTACACATACAATTAGATTATAACATATCGCTGTACATATTTCAAGGTGTTTTTTAACTTGTAATTAATTTGTTTCAAATTTGCTATCAAGGCACGGCTTTGCCGCAGCCTCATTTATAGAAAGGACAACATTCATATGAAACCTTACCTGAAAAGAGCATGGGCAGAAGTATCCCTCGGACAACTGAAAAAAAATATAGAAGTGATAAAGGGACTGAATTCTGCGAACACCGAGATAATGGCTGTTGTAAAGGCTGACGCCTACGGCCACGGCTATGAAAGAGTGGTCTGCTGTCTCGCAGAGGAATGTGGTATCAGGTACTTCGCCGTATCCAATCTCGATGAAGCCATCGCCGTAAGGGAATACTGCCCGACGGCAGAGATACTCATCCTCGGCTATACTCCGCCGGAATACGCCCATGAGATATCAGAGAACAATATAATCCAGGGCGTTGTGTCCACTGAATATGCAAAGGCACTCTGCCACAACAGTCCGGGCAAGGTCCGCTGTCACGTCAAGATAGACACCGGCATGGGAAGAATAGGCCTGCGCTACGACCGTCCCGAGGACTGTGCAAAGGAGATCGCTGACATGACAAAGGTGGAGGGACTCTCCGTTGAGGGTATCTAT
>JAAYBK010000451.1 GCA_012718885.1 Ruminococcus sp.
TCGGGGAAGAACCTTTCCTCAGAAAGGTTTTCCCCGATAAAACAAGTCACACCGACTATACGTGCGGCACAGTTATGTACATTTATTCTTCTGAGAGGTCGGCGATGATCTTTTCGAGAACCGGAAGATCCTTATCGTAGGTCTTCTGCATATCGTTCTCGTTTGCATAAAGCAGATCGGCAGGCTTTCTTATAGTAATGAACATATCGTAGGGGATATCCTTATCCTCCAGGCCGATCCTCTCGGCAAATTTAGTTCCCTTAAGGTAGAAGCGGCCGCTTTTTATATGGCTGTTGCCGGGAAAAAGCTCGTTCATATCCATGAATACGCTGTCCACTTCGCCGGTTTTTTCATCTGTGAACAGATCCATAAGTCTTTTGCCGCCGATAACGATAACTCCGTCAGCCGACTGGAGCTGGGTCGTGAGCTTATTGTCGGTGCCGTTGGCGTAATTCCGGTACTCGTTATCCGAGAGCTGTATATAGTATACCGAAGCGAGAACTTTTCCGTTGCCGTTGAAATCCTCCGAGAAGCCTTCAATATATTCCTCAAGCTTCTGGTTATCGCCTATATTCATATCGTCACATATTACAAGCACGACTATATCCGGTTTTGGCTTTGTGAGGAAGTTGTACACCAGGAATCCGGCGATGGAGCCGAATATCAGCACAAGTATCAGCCACCACTTGTTGAGGTAGATGAAGCTGCGGAATTTCTGCCATGGAGTACGTTTTACAACTACACCTTCGTTTTCATCGTGTACGACTTCCGTATCCTCGATTAGTCCCTGTTTGAGCTTTATCAGCTCTTTTCTGTCTTCGAGGATCTTCTTGTCGTAGGCTTCCTGCCGGGCTTTTTCACGGGCGAGGCGTTTTTCCTCCGCCTTTCGTTCAAGCTCCTCCTGCTCTTTCTGACGCTGAGCCTGAAGCTCTCGGTTGACCTCAAATACACTCTTCTTTATGTCAAGCTTGTCGTCATCTGCCGCCTCAACATCCTTTGCCGTAGAAGTTTCATGCTTAGGAGTATTGTCCTTTTCTTTCATTTTTCCTCCTGTTGAAAGAATTACGGGCGGAAATACATTGCTTATATGGAAATATATGCTGATTTATCAGGGAAAACCTTTCTGAGGAAAGGTTCTTCCCCGAACCCCTTTCCAAAGACTTTTAATCTTATTTTTTCCGTTATAGGGCGCATCCTTGTTTAATTGCAAGGGATTGTTCTTGGTGGTGCGCCCTATAATGGAAAAAATCAAAACTGAAAGTTTTAGGGAGGGAGTTTGAGGGTGACTCCCCGCAGTGCGGGGAGATGTCACACAGTGACAGAGGGGACCGCCTCCGTCAGAGGGACCCTTTTTCAAAAGGGTCTCCCTCAATAATCAACGCATATCTTCTATATGAGCATTGTACTTATCCGCCCATAAATATTTTTATTACTCTTCGTCCTCGGACTTAGCAGGTCTGCCGCCGTTAGCGGGAACAGACTTCAGTGTTGGGAAGAGGAGAACGTCTCTGATAGAAGCGCTGTTGGTAAGGAGCATAACAAGTCTGTCGATACCGTAGCCGATACCGCCTGTAGGAGGCATACCGATCTCAAGCGCACGGAGGAAGTCTTCATCAGTGCGGTTAGCTTCCTCGTCGCCCTGGCTGAGGGCTTCTTCCTGAGCTTTGAATCTTTCTCTCTGGTCGATAGGATCGTTCAGCTCTGAGTAAGCATTACACATCTCACGGCCTGTGATGAACAGCTCAAAACGCTCAACATAGTCCGGAGCATCGGGCTTCTTCTTTGTAAGAGGAGAGATCTCTATCGGATGATCCATAATAAATGTAGGCTGGATAAGGTGCTCTTCAACGAATGCCTCGAAGAAGAGGTTGAGGATATCGCCTCTCTTGTGTCTGTCCTCGTACTCAACGCCCTTTTCATCAGCTATTTTGCGAGCTTCTTCAAGAGTTTTTATCTCGTTGAAGTCAACGCCGGAATACTTCTTTACAGCGTCGATCATAGTAAGTCTCTCAAAAGGCTTGCCGAGGTCGATCATGTACTCGCCGTAAGGTACGCAGGTTGTTCCGCATACCTCCTGAGCGACATGGCGGAACATATTCTCAGTGAGATCCATCATTCCGTAGTAGTCTGTATAAGCCTGGTAAAGCTCCATAAGTGTGAACTCAGGGTTATGACGGGTATCAACGCCCTCGTTTCTGAAAACTCTTCCGATCTCGTAAACTCTTTCAAGTCCGCCGACGATAAGTCTCTTGAGGTAGAGCTCAAGGCTGATACGGAGCTTAACGTCCTCATCGAGTGCGTTATAGTGAGTTTCAAAAGGTCTTGCAGCAGCGCCGCCGGCATTTGATACCAGCATAGGAGTCTCGACCTCCATGAATCCCTGTGCATCGAGGTAGCGTCTGATAGAGGATATTACCTTTGAACGCTTAACGAAGGTATCCTTTACTTCAGGATTTACGATAAGGTCAACATAACGCTGGCGGTATCTTGTATCGGGATCCTTAAGGCCGTGCCATTTCTCAGGCAGGGGGAGGAGTGACTTTGAAAGGAGGACGATGCTCTTTGCGTGTATGGAGATCTCGCCCTTTCTTGTTCTGAAAACATAGCCTTCAACGCCGATGATATCACCGATATCCCACTTCTTCTTGAATTCCTTGAAGAGGTCTGCGCCTACGTCGTTTGAACGTACATATACCTGTATACGGTCAGTAACGTCACGCACATCGATGAAGTTAGCCTTACCCATATCTCTCCAGCTCATAATACGGCCTGCGATACGGATGATATTCTCATGGAGAGCCTCAAGGCCTTCGTTGACCTTTTCCTCGTCTCCGCCGGAAGCAGCGATGATCTCTGCTTCCTTAGCCTCATACTCAGCCTTATAGTCGCCGGCATGGCCTGTAACGTCGAACTTTGTTATCTGATATGGATCCTTGCCAAGCTCTCTGAGGTCAGCCAGCTTGTCGAGACGATCCTTCTTGAGTATATTTATATCCTGAACGGCTTCCTCAGCCTGCTCAGGGGAGTTTACCTGATTTTCGCTCATTGCAGTACGTCCTTCCGTGATTACTTGGATATTTCTATGATCTCGAAGCGAAGCTCGCCTGCGGGAGCCTCAACGATGAAGATATCTCCAACCTTTTTCTTCATAGCAGCTTTGCCGATAGGAGATTCGTCTGAGATCTTGCCTTCTCTGACATTTGCGTGGTTTGTACCAACTATAGTGAAGGTCTCTACCTTGCCTGTATCCACACGCTTGATAGTGATCTTTGAACTCATACCTACCTCGTCAACGGAGATATTGGAATCCTCAACTATCTCGGCGTTGTCGATAGTGTACTGGAGCTCACTGATCTGTGCTTCCAGGATAGCCTGTTCGTTTTTTGCCTCATCGTACTCGGCGTTCTCGGAGAGGTCTCCGTAGGAACGGGCAACTTTCAGCCTTTCAGCAACTTCCTTACGTTTATTGATCTTAAGGTCATCAAGCTCAGCGACCAGTTTGTCGTAGCTCTCTCTGGACATCTTCTTTAAAGCCATGATAATGCACTCCTTATTTTCATATTAGTCGTGGGAGAAACTCCCTGAAATAGCATTACTTAACATTATAATATATTTCCGGCTTTTTGTCAATATCTCAGGATTTAAATTGAGAATGGAAAATGGAGAATGGAGAATCTATGTATCTGTCCGCAGCGGTTGGTCTGCGGTGAATTTTTTCATCATTGACA
>JAAYBK010000452.1 GCA_012718885.1 Ruminococcus sp.
AGCAGTCAATACAAATGAAAAGATCTTTATGCTTTTTGAAACATAAAAAATAGAGAAAAGAATATTGCTTATTCAATATACTATAATACGTCTAAAAGAAGATATAAACCATACTATCGCATCACTTTTGAATAGTATCACATATATCCCAATTTTCAAATAAAAAGTGTGTCACCGTGACACACTTTTTTCATATTGCTTTACAAGCTTATAAAACGTAGTCTTTTTCAATCCTAAGTTTTTCATAGCTCGAACAGCTGTTATTGAGCCTGACTTCCATTCATTGTAGGTGCTTTCCCAGTTTTCGGGGAAATTTGCTTTAGGTCTGCCGAGATATTTTCCGGAAGCCTTTGTAGCTTCAATGCCTTGTCGCTGCCTTTTTCGTATATTCTCACGCTCTTTTTCGGCAGTATAGCTCAATATCTGGAGAACGAGGTCAACTATGAAACGCTTATCCAGACTATCACTGCCTTTACTTGTATCAAGTAATGGCATATCGAGAACTTTAATATCAGCTTCAAGATTATAGGTTATATGCTGCCATTGATCCCTGATTTCCTTATAATTCCTGCCGAGCCTGTCCAGAGAAGTGATTATAAGCATATCTCCTGAGTGCAGCATAGGAGCAGTTTCAGCTGTCCCTACAAGGCTATTATAGCCTTTACGATTAAAGTCCTTTCCGCTTGCCTTGTCAGTTATTATGAACCTATCATCGGAAATATACTCACGTAGCATTCGCAGCTGCCGGTCAAGATTTTGGTCTGTGCTTGATACTCTTGCATATCCGTATATCATAACTACTCCTTTATGAAAAGCGGAGCCGTTAAGCTCCGCTTATTCTGTTATAACGCTTCTTTCTCCTGAGAATTATCCGGAGTATTATTCTTAGCCTTTTCAGCAAAATCACGCTGTATACTGCGAGAAAACAATGGCTTTTCCTGAGTATTTTCAGCCGTTTGCTTGTCGCTTTCTTTAGCATCCTTATCAGTAACTTTCTCCGGAGGCTGTAATTCAATCTCAATCTGAGCCAGACGTTCCATTTTATCGTGCAGCTCAGCTGCTTGTGGGAACGGTTTGTTCATTTCGATCTCGCCCTCAGCGATCAAAGTCTTTAGTTCCGCTTCTCTTGCGATGAGGTTATCTAAGTTTTGCGGAAGTCCGGATATAGCGTTCTCTATTCTTGTAATATTACCGCCCGGAGAAGTACCAAGATTGATACGATAAGGCTGATTCTCACGTTTCAGCTCCGCTACATACTGCTGCTGCCACGAATTAAAGGAAATACTGATCTTGAAACCTTTGTATTCAGCCAAAGTCTCCATTTTCTCAGCATTAGGAGTACATTTGTCTCTCATTGCAGCAAGTAAAGCTTCACCGGCTTTCTCACGCTCAGAATAGGTCACACCGCCGATCTTTATATCCAATATCTTCTTTCCGTCCTCATTGAGCCTATCAGGAACGCCTTCAAGATATTTGATGTCATCCTTTATATACCCGATACGCTTAGTTGTAGCTTCAAGCTCAACAGGATACTTCTTCAGAACATTGTCTTGCAGCTGATAATGCTGATTGTCATAGCTCGACTTTATCATTTTTAGCTCTGCGATCTCATTTTCAAGTGTCATTTTCTCCTTTATAAGCGGATTCCCGGCACATAGAGCCTTTACCTCTGAGTAAGAAAGTGCATTTGCATCCACATCGGCACAGTTTCTTGCCGGAGACTTTGAAGTCATAATTTGACCGATAAACTTCTGTTTGTTCTCCAAAGTCTGGAACAAATATGAATCGAAAGTTTTCTCAGTAACATAGCGGAAAAGATGAACTTTCTTGTTCTCATTGCCTTGTCTTACCATTCTTCCACGTCGCTGCTCCATATCTGCCGGACGCCAAGGTGCATCCAGATCGTGAGAAGCTACAAGCTTTGTCTGTACATTAGTACCACAACCCATTTTCGCAGTCGATCCTATAAGAACCCTTATGTCACCACGGCGAACTTTTGCGAACATTTCAGCTTTCGCAGTTTCGTTCTTTGCTTCGTGAATAAATGCTATTTCTTCTCTCGGAACTCCCTTTGCAACGAGCTTTTCACGAATATCGTCAT
>JAAYBK010000453.1 GCA_012718885.1 Ruminococcus sp.
CAAAAGTAGCCAGATAGGAGATAAGTCCGATGTTAGGTCCTTCAGGAGTCTCGATAGGACACATTCTTCCGTAGTGGCTGTAGTGAACGTCACGTACCTCGAATCCGGCACGGTCTCTTGAAAGACCTCCGGGACCGAGAGCGGAGAGACGTCTCTTATGTGTAAGCTCAGCAAGGGGGTTGTTCTGATCCATGAACTGTGAAAGAGGTGAGGAGCAGAAGAATTCCTTCATAGCTGAGGAAATAGGTCTGATATTTATGAGCATCTGAGGAGTGAGTGTGTTAACGTCCTGAGTCTGGATGTTCATTCTCTCACGGATGCTTCTTTCCATACGTGCGTAGCCGATACGGAACTGGTTCTGGAGAAGCTCACCGACAGAGCGGATACGTCTGTTGCCCAGGTGGTCGATATCGTCAACAGTACCAACGCCCTCGCAGAGGTTGAGGAAGTAGCTGATAGTAGCGTAGATATCGTCGAGGATGATGTGCTTAGGAACGAGCTCATCAGCTCTCTTCTTGATATTCTCCTCCAGCTCATCAGCGTCTGCTGATGTCTCCATGATCTCTCTGAGCACCTTGTATGATACTTTCTCGTTGATGCCGTACTTCTCAGCGTCAAAGTCGATATATCCCTTGATATCTACCATGCCGTTGCCGATGATCTTAGCGATCTTTTCTACCATGCGGATAGAGGTCTCGCCACGGTCGTCGGTGTAGTACTCCTTGGCCTCAACGCTTACGAAAGCGTAGTATACGCCGGCCTGCTCGATCTCACAGGCTCTGTCGTAGGAAACTGTCTCGCCTGCGTCAGCCATGATCTCGCCGGTATTAGGATCAACGATAGGCTCAGCCAGAACATGGCCTGCCAGACGTGAAGCTATACCCAGCTTCTTATTATATTTATATCTTCCGAAGCGGCAGAGATCATATCTCTTTGCATCGAAGAAGAGGTTATTCAGATGTGTAACAGCGCTCTCTACCGTAGGAGGCTCGCCTGGACGGAGCTTCTTGTAAACGTCAATGAGGGCGTCTGAGTTGTTCTTTGTCTGATCCTTCTGGAGGATAGTCTGCTTGAGACGGTCATCCTCGCCGAACATCTCGTAGATCTCCTCGTCAGTACCAACGCCGAGGGCACGGATGAATGTAGTTATCGGGATCTTTCTGTTCTTATCGATACGGACATATACAACATCGTTGGAGTCCATTTCGTACTCCAGCCATGCACCACGGTTAGGGATAACTGTTGTATTGAAGAGATCCTTACCGGTCTTATCCTTCTCGAATGCGTAATAAACGCCTGGTGAACGGACGAGCTGTGATACGATAACACGCTCAGCGCCGTTGATAACGAAGGTTCCGCTGTCTGTCATAAGCGGGAAGTCGCCCATATAGATCTCGCTTTCGCTGACAGCACCTGTCTCCTTGTTGGCGAGAGTTGCTGTAGCTCTCATAGCTACCTGATATGTTGCGCCTCTGGACTTACATTCTGCGAGAGTATACTTGGGAGTGTCATCGAAACGGTAGTCCTTGAAGTTGAGGACGAGATTGCCGTTGTAGTCAGTGATAGCTGTCATATCCCTGAACACTTCACGGAGTCCCTCTTCCCTGAACCATTTGTATGAGTTCTTCTGGACCTCGATGAGGTTAGGCATTTCGAGCGGTTCGGTGATCTTGCCGAAGCTCATTCTGACGTTCTTTCCAAGCTGCTTAGGTGTCACATTCACCATAGGCGGAAACCTCCTTATTTTTTATCCGGACTGCATGAGCAGAGCGGTGATTTTGCTGGATGTACGGAAAAATTTTTCTGAAAAACTATTGACAATTGCTGTGCTATATGCTATAATATCTTGCAGAAAAAGGGATACTTTTCCATACTGATACATTATATTATTATAATACAGTCGAAGCTCAGTGTCAAGAGCTTTTAAGGAGATTCATCAAAACTGCCGGATTTTAAAAAGAAGTCCGGCTGTTTTTTGTACAGAACCTTTATGCAGTCAGCAGCGATCATAAATCAGCAGGGCGCACAATGTGCGCCCGTTATATAGAACGGATCAGACATATCATTATTAAAGGAGAGCAGTCATGCTTGCGAGTTTAACAAATATCAACAAATTTTATAATGGTAAGCAGGTGCTCAGCAACGTATCTCTTACTATAGACGAGACTGACAAGATAGGACTTGTCGGCAATAACGGCTGCGGAAAATCAACGCTGCTGAAAATACTGACAGGTTCTGTGGAGCCGGACCGCTTCACAGAAAAGGACGGTATCATCTCTCTGGCTCAGAAGACCACTATCGGTTATCTGGAGCAGATGGGCGGTCTTAACAGCGAGAATACCGTCATCGACGAGATGAGGAGCGTTTTTGCTCCTATCCACAGGGCGATAGACAGACTCCGTGAGATAGAGCTTGAAATAGAGCTGGGCGACAATTCCTCGCTGACGAATATCAGCAGCTCACATCTTGGGTCGAGGCCAATGACGGCTACAACACTGATGTGAAGATAAGGATGATACTCAACGGCATGGGCTTCTCAGAGGAGGAGCTCCATAGGACGGTCTCCGGCTTCAGCGGCGGCGAAAAGACACGCCTGTGCATATCAAGGCTGCTGCTTGAGGAGCCGAATCTGCTCATACTGGACGAGCCTACCAACCACCTTGACTTCAAGACCATAATGTGGCTTGAGGATTATCTGCGCTCATACCGTGGGGCAGTGCTGATAGTCTCTCATGATCGTTATTTCCTCGACCGCCTCTGCACTTCCATATGCGAGATAGAGCGTGGCATCATTACAAGATACAGGGGCAATTATTCGGCTTTCGTCCGCCAGCGTGAGGAGAATGACGCACGCCGTGAGAAGGAATACGAACAGCAGCAGAAGCAGATAGCTCAGCTTGAAGACTATGTTGCGAAGAATCTTGTCCGTGCTTCCACAACAAAAATGGCTCAGAGCCGCCGGAAGCAGCTTGAAAAAATGGAGCGCATAGAGCGCCCGGTACATGATACAAAGTCTGCAAAGATACATTTCACTTACGCTATTGAGCCGCCGCAGGAGGTACTCAAGGTCAAGGGCATAGACATCTCCGTGGGAGAGGGCACAGCAAGGAAAACTCTTGTTGATGAGATCAGCTTTGATGTCCGCCGGGGAGAAAAGATCGGCATTATCGGCGATAATGGCATCGGCAAATCAACGCTTCTGAGGATAATACAGGAGCAGCTCCCTCACAAGGGCATCGTCCGCTGGAACAGTAATATAAAGATATCCTACTTCGAGCAGGAGAGCACCAACCTTAACCGTGAGCTGACCGTTATGGAGGAGCTCCACAGCCGCTATCCCTCGATGTCCGAGCTGGAGGTGAGAAGCCTGCTGGCGCAGGTGCGCCTCATCGGCGAGAATGTCTTCAAGGAGACAGGAGTAATCAGCGGAGGTGAGCGGGCAAAGCTCTGTTTCGCCATAATGATGCAGGAGCACGGAAATGTCCTGATACTGGATGAGCCTACGAACCACCTGGATCTCAGCTCGAAAGAGGCCATTGAGGAAGCTCTCCAGGAGTACACCGGCACTATAATTTTCGTCTCCCACGACCGCTATCTTCTCAGCAAGATAGCTGACCGCCTTATTGAACTTACTGACGGCGGCTACCGTGAGCACAATTACGGCTTTGAGAAATACCTTGATGTGCTGCGTGAGGAGCAGGCTGAACAGAAGCGTATCGCAGATGCCGAAAAGTTCGCAAAGGCTGCGGAGGCGGCAAAGGAGAAGTCCGCCAAGACCTACCGCAGCAAGCAGCAGAGAAGTGCTGACGCTGCCAGAAAGAATGAGATGCGCCGCCTTGAAAAGGAGATAGATGAACTCCAGGCATGTATCGATGCTCTCAATGAAGAGATAGGCCGTGAAGAGGTCTACAGTGATTACGAGCTGATGAACAGCAAATGCACTGAGATCGAGCAGCTCAAGCAGCAGATAGATGAGGATTTTGAAAAGCTTATTGAGCTGGATGAATGAAGAAAATGTGAACAATTCGTGAACGTATCACAATTACGCTTATTGCTCAACCAATTTTCTTGGTTAAAATCACAAAAATTGGTTAATGAGAAGAAAATGAAGAAAAAGACTATTGAATTATTTACGGATATATGATATAATGTGTTCAAGTTAAAAACGGCAATGCCGGTCGAATAGAAAACAGGGAGGAAAAGTTAATGAAACACATTCAGACAATCAACAAGGCAAACCTTAAGGAGTCCGCTAAGAAGGGCGGCTGCGGTAAGTGCCAGGCTTCATGTCAGTCAGCTTGCAAGACATCATGCACAGTTGCTAACCAGAAGTGCGAGAGATAATCTGGCAGTAAAAGAGAATATCTATCTGAGGCGGTATGAACTGCCTCATATTTTTTTAGAAACTAAGATGCGGAGCATTGAAAGGGTGCAGATGTATGATACACAAGTATAAATTGAACGGATTCAACATCGTTCTCGATGTAAACAGCGGCGGTGTTCATATCGTGGACGAGCTTACATATGACCTCCTCGACAACGTTGAGCCTCCCTTTGAGGAAAAATGTCCTGAGAAGGTGATAGAGAAGCTGTCACGCTCCTATTCAAGAGAGGATATCGAGAGCTGCTACGAGGAAATAGTTGAGCTGTATAATGACAAGATACTCTTCTCAGATGATGATTACGAGAAATACGCAAAGTATTCCGTTGCTTCACCTGTAAAGGCCATGTGCCTGAATATCGCTCATGACTGCCAGCTTCGCTGCAAGTATTGCTTTGCCTCTACAGGAGACTTCGGCAAGGGCAGAAAGCTCATGTCATACGAGACAGGCAAACACGCTATCGACTTCCTGCTTGAAAACTCCGGCGACAGACCGAATCTGGAACTGGATTTCTTCGGCGGTGAGCCGCTGATGAATTTCAAGGTGGTAAAGCAGATAGTTGAGTATGCCCGCTCCCGTGAGGCCGAGTACGGAAAGAAGTTCCGCTTCACTATAACTACAAACGGTCTGCTTCTCGACGATGAAAAGATAGACTTCATAAATAAGGAAATGTCAAACGTTGTTCTCTCCATAGACGGACGAAAGGAAGTTAACGACTATTTCCGTGTGCTCCCCAACGGTCAGGGCTGCTACGATATGATACTCCCCAAGTACAAGAAGCTCGTTGAGGGCAGAGGCGACAAGGAGTACTATGTAAGAGGTACTTTCACAAATAAGAACCTCGACTTTTCAAACGATGTTTTCGCACTCTATGACGCCGGCTTCGATCAGATCTCAGTTGAGCCTGTAGTAGGTGATTCTGACGAGTATGCTCTCACTGAGAAGGATCTTCCGGCTGTATTCAAGGAATACGAGATACTTGCAAAGAAGATCATAGACAATGAGAAGAGCGGCAAGAAGTTCAATTTCTTTCACTTCATGCTTGACCTGGATCAGGGGCCATGCGCTATAAAGAGACTTCGTGGCTGCGGCTGCGGAAACGACTATGTAGCCATTACGCCCGACGGAGATATCTATCCATGTCATCAGTTCGTTGGTATAGATGAGTACAAAATGGGCAATATTGACGAGGGTACCTTCAACCAGGAAATGAAGAGGGAATTTGCTTCTGCTCATGTATACTCAAAGCCTGACTGTAAGAAGTGCTGGGCAAAGTTCTATTGCAGCGGCGGCTGCAACGCCAACAATTACCAGTATATGGGCGATATACATACCGCTCATAAGATCTCATGTCAGCTTGAAAAGAAGCGCCTTGAATGTGCAATAATGATGAAGGCGATACGCATTTTCGGCGAGCAGGAATAAATCTTACCGGAACAGCTCTGTATGAACTGTTCCGGTTTTTTATAAATAATAAGCTGTGTTACTTATGTGCGTTGCTTATATAGCAGTTATACGTTAGATATTGAGGGAAACTCTTTTGAAAAAGGGTTCCTCTGACGGAGGCGGTCTCCTCTGTCACTGCGTGACATCTCCCCGCATTGCGGGGAGTCACCCTCAAACTCCCTTCCTAAAACTTTCAGTTTTAAATTTTCCCCAGATAGGGCGCACGAAAGTAAAAAAGCCCATGTAGTAATACATGGGGGCGCCCTATCTGGGGGAAATTAAGATTAAAAGTCTTTGGAAAGGGGTTCGGGGAAGAACCTTTCTTCAGAAAGGTTCTTCCCCGAGTATCTAACGTATAACTGCTATGTTAGTATCACACATAAGTAACACAGCTTTTTTACCATTCTTCGACTTCGGAGCCGCTGCCCGGATCTGGGGTAACGCCCGGATCTGGAGTAACGCCCGGGTCTGGGGTAACACCTGGGTCTGGAGTTACCCCTGGGTCTGGAGTAACGCCGGGATCGGGGGTGACACCTGGATCTGGGGTAACGCCCGGGTCTGGAGTTACGCCTGGATCTGGAGTTACGCCAGGATCTGTACTAACGCCGGGATCCACATATCCTGGATCCGGAGTTGTAGGAAGACCATTGGGGTAATCCGGATCATAATTGGCAGTAGTAGTTGTTGTTGCAGTCCATGTCCAGTTAGGATCATAAACTCCTGTGAGTATATTTCCGCCGGAATAGAAGCCTGAACCGGTAGTAACATCGGTATCGAAGTATTTGCGGCGGGTAGTAGTTATGATGTTCTTACCTGAGCTCTTGGTAGTGGTAGTCACCTTGGAAAGCTCGACCGCATTCGGGTCTGCGGTAGTAGTTACCTGCTGCACCTCTGAATTTTTCTTTCTTACAACGCTCTCACGGCCAAAGCTTGCGATGACCTTTTCTGAGGGAGTTATAGGAAAAAGTATGAAGAATACGAGAATTAGCACGGTCATTGCTAAAAAGCATCCGCAGGAAACAAGGGTGATTTTCGTAGATCTGTTCAGACTGGTAAAGAAGCCTTTGATCTTACTCATTAATTAACACTCTCCTGAAATAGAATAATACTATTATATTTTAGTGCAAAACCTGGAGAATGTCAAGTGAAATATCTGTGAAAATGGGATACGGGGAAGTATTTTGTACAAAATGGACAATGACCGCCAGTCATATATTTTCCTTGATCCTGCTGATAGCACCTTTTTCAAGCCGTGAGACCTGAGCCTGTGAAATGCCGATCTCATTGGCCACCTCAGTCTGTGTAAGACCTTTCAGGAAGCGCAGGTGCAGTATCCGCCGCTCACGCTCTCCCAGCTCCTTTATAGCGTCACGAATGGATATCTCATCCATTCGGCTCTCAACGTCATTGCGGTCGCCTATCTGGTCGAGGATGTACACAGTGTCCTCGGAATCGGAGTAGACCGGGTCGTAGAGGGAGACCGGGTCGCTGATGCTTTCGAGAGCTATGACTACATCGGCGCGTTTCTCGCCGATATCCTTAGCTATCTCATCTATATCCGGCTCACGCTGGAGCTCTGTTGTAAGCCTTTCCCTTGACTGTATGGCCTTATATGCCAGATCACGGAGAGAGCGGCTGACCTTGACCGGGGAATAGTCCCGGAGGTGGCGGCGGAGCTCTCCGCTTATCATCGGTACGCAGTAGGTGGAGAAGCGCACCTCCTTTGTCAGGTCAAAGTTGTTGATAGCCTTGATAAGCCCCACAACGCCTATCTGGAAAAGGTCATCGATGTCCTCTCCACGGCCGGTAAAGCGCTGGATGACGCTGAGTACAAGGCGCAGATTGCCCTTAATCAGCTTATCTCTTGCCTCACGGCTGCCGGTAGCTCTTATCTCCTTGAGCAGGGCAATTTTTTCAGCCTCCTTGAGCACGGTCAGCTCGGAAGTTTCTATGCCGGCGATAACGACTTTGTTGTATGCCATTAGATATACAGCTCCTTTGGTGTTCTCTTAATGACATTATTGCCCGGCAGTATAAATATAATCACAGGAAATTTTTCCCTGAGGAATACTTGTACCCTTGGCTGAATATTATTTAGCAAAGAAAAATTCAAGGAGGCCGTTATGGATCTTAAGATAAACCGAGAGACAGTGCCTGTTTCCGAGTGCATATACGAGGGAGTACAGGAGCAGACTGTAGAGCTGGACTACATACTTCCCGATTACTATCCAGATATATTCAGGCTCATACGCTGTCGTGTCACGCCGGTGATAGCCGACAGCAGCATAAGCGGGGACAGACTGAATTACGAGCTGCGCTGCGATATAAGGATATTGTACTGCGGCGAAGAGGATTCTGTTATAAGGTGCGTGAGCCAGAGCCAGAGCTTTTCAAGGAGCGTGGAGCTGGGCAGGAATTGTGCATCCCCCGTATATACTCTCATGCCGAAGACAGATCATGTGAATTTCCGTGCAGTGAACAAGCGCAGACTGGATATGCGTGGAGCAGTATCCGTAAGGATAAAGATAAGCGGTGAGCAGGATCAGCAGGTTATCTCCGATGCCTTCGGGATGAACATACAGCTTCGGAAAACGCCGGTCAGATACGCATCCCAGCGTATAAGAGCTGACAAGATGATACAGATAAGCGAGGAGACTGAGCTTTCGGCAGTACAGCCCTCAGTTATGAGCATACTGGGCATACGCTGCACTGCCGGGGAATGCGAGAAGAAAATGATCTCCGGAAAGCTTCTTGCAAAGGGAGAGGTGGATGTGGAGCTGCTCTACGCCTGCGAGAAGGACGGCGAGGGCGCAGTCGAGCCGCTGAGCTTTTCCCTGCCCTACAGTCAGATAATAGATATCGACGGCATAGACGAGAGCTTTGACTGTCGGATAGAGCCGGAGGTGATAAGCTGTGAGGCAGTACCTGCTGCCGGAAAGGACGGCGAGAACAGGCTCCTCAGATGCGAGACCGAGCTCATGCTGCGCTGTCAGGGAGTAAAGACCTCCACAGCCATGCTGGTGACGGATGCCTATTCAACAGTATATCCCTGTGAGACAGAGACCTCGGAGATACGCACCGAGCAGATACCTTTGATATACGACGAGAGCTTCCGCAGCATGGTAAAGATAGCTGAGGGCGACAGTGTTCCGCAGACGATATACGCCATGTGGTGTACTCCCAAGAACATAAACACTCGCATATCCGATGACGGGACGGGGCTTGTTGTGACAGGTATGCTGACCTATTCCATGGCTTCAAAGGACAGATCAGGAATGATATCCATGCCGGATAAGGACGAGGCCTTTGAAGAGGTGATACCGCTGGGAGATGATGTTTCCGGCAGCAGTGTTTCTGCTGAAATAAGTGTAAGGGAGGTCTCATACAATATCTCTCCGGAGGGAGTCCTGACGGCAAAGGCGGATATCGGCGCAAGGATATCTGTAACAGGCAGCACCTCTGTAAGGGCACTCACCAGCCTGACGGCAGACGACTCCATAAGAAAGGAAAGAGACGGCGATTATTCCATAAAGCTGTATTTCGGCGTTGAGAACGAGGAGGTCTGGGATATCGCCAAGCGCTACAGCACCAGCGTTGCTGCGGTAATGGAGGAGAATGATCTTCCCGGAGAAAAGCTTGAGAGCGGCGGTATGCTCCTCATACCCATAGTAACCTGAACAGGGAAAGTCACGATATTATCATAAGGAGAGCAGCGATGGTTAGAGATATATACAGCAGTATCGCCGAGCGTACAGGCGGCGATATCTATATAGGAGTAGTCGGCCCTGTCAGGACGGGCAAATCCACATTTATCAAAAGGTTCATGGAGACGCTGGTTATACCGAATATCACCAGTGAATTCAAGCGTGAGCGGGCTCTTGACGAACTGCCCCAGTCTGCGGCAGGCAAGACAATAATGACCACGGAGCCGAAGTTTATTCCGGAGGAGGCCGTGGAGGTCGATTTAGGCGACGGAGCAGTTTTCAGCGTAAGACTTATCGACTGTGTGGGATATATAGTTCCCAGCTCGTTGGGATATATAGAGAACGAGCAGCCAAGAATGGTGATGACCTCCTGGTTCGATGAGGAGATACCATTCAATATGGCTGCGGAGATAGGTACGCAGAAGGTCATAACCGACCATTCCACCATAGGACTTGTGGTAACTACAGACGGCTCCATATCTGATATCCCCCGTGGGGAGTATGAGGAGTGCGAGGAGAGGGTGATACGTGAGCTGAAGGAACTGGGAAAGCCATTTGTTGTCATTCTCAATACTGCCGCACCGGATTCTCCCGAAACAAGAGCACTGGCGGAGGAGCTTACCGACCGCTATGACGCCAAGGTCATACCGGTGAACTGCCTTGAGCTTGACGAGGAAGATATAAGGGATATAATCCGGGAGATACTGTTCTCATTCCCTATAAAGGAGATCAATATCCGAACTGCCTGCTGGATAAATACCCTTGAGAAGGGGCACTGGCTGAAAACCGCAATACTTGACTGCATACGCAGTGCAGCAAAGGATATAAGGATAGTCCGTGAGGCGGAGGGAGCGGCTGCGGTAATGGCAGACTGTCCGCATATACTGAAAGCGGAGATAGCGTCCATAGACCTGGGAAAGGGCTCGGTCACTATAAATGCGGAGCTGGACAGCTCCTTGTTCTATAAGATACTCGGTGAGACTACCGGCATAGAGATAGGGAGCGAGAGCGATCTTATGCCCCTGCTCATGGAACTGAACGAGATACGCCGGAAGTATCAGCGTATAGAGCCGGCACTTGCCGAGGTGGAGGCCACAGGCTATGGCATAGTCATGCCGGAGCTTGACGAGCTGACGCTGGAGGAGCCTAAGATAATTCGTCAGGGAGGGAAATATGGAGTGAAGCTGAAGGCCTCAGCTCCGTCCATACACCTGATGAAGGCGGATATCAATACCACTGTCAGCCCAATAGTCGGTACGGAAAAGCAGTCCGAGGAGCTGGTGATGTATCTGCTGGACGGCTTTGACGATGATCCGAAAAAGATATGGGAGTCGAATATCTTCGGCAAGTCGCTGCATGAGCTTGTCAACGAGGGACTGCACAGCAAGCTGTATAAGATGCCGGTGGATGCAAGGATGAAGTTACAGGAGACACTTGAGCGTGTTATAAACGACGGCTGCTCCGGACTTATCTGCTTTATACTGTAAAATGCCGGAGAGCGTTTCGAGCTGCCGGATATAATGAAAAAGCCAGCCATAGACTTTATGGCTGGCTTTTTGTATCATGTATTCAGTCCGGAATATATTTGCCGGCAACTCTCGGATCGTACAGGATATCGATATCCGGGTACTCTTCGATCAGATCCTCACGCATATACATATAAACTTTTTCGTCGGTGGTATGGAGTTTGAAATTCATATGGTAGGGGAATTCAGCGATAATGCAGTATCTTACGTCCTTGATAGCATCCTTGCCGTATACCTCATCGATAGGACAGTAGTCGATTATTATATCCGGCAGCCCCTGCTCACGCCAGAGACTGAACTCCTCCTGAACGTCTTCTTTGTAGGCATAATGCATATAAAGGTCATCTGGGAAGCGCACATTGAAATTCATGAAGATATTGCTGTCAAAATATGGGAGATACACTGATCCCAGTCCGCAAAGCAGAGTTTTGTTGTCTGTGACAGGCGGATGATCGGAGGGGATAGCCATACGCATGAACCAGCTTTCGTTTTCGTTCTCCTTATTGCTATTGGAGTTACCGAATTTATATATCCAGCCTATCATTATCTTCCGGTCTTCAAGGTGATGTTTTTTGATATAATCAGCAGCGCCTGTCGGGTAGTATGCGTATCTGATATCATTGAAGGATGACACAGCTGAGAAAAGTACATTCATCATATATATCCCTATGGCACCGGCAGCTCCGAACTTTCTGATAAGCGGATTTTTTATACCGCCTGCCAGTTTCTTCATAAACTCCGGTATCTGTATGCCTTCATTTTCTTCTGCCATTATCCAGAAGATGAAGATATGGAATAGTGTGCCTATGCCGAGATGGTGGACTGACATATAGAAAAATGCCATGAATAATGTCAGTATCATATACGGTATGAAGAATGTGAGAAATTTCTTGTTCTTTTTGGTAATTGTAATAATGAGCGCCCATGTGACAATACCGAATAACGAATCCAGTATGATCGGTGCAGGACTTGTTGTTGCGACATAGTCGTTATCCATCAGAGTGCCGATCCAGCTCTCGTATGGCAGATATAATGCAAGTGCGTAATTTTTCCAGTTGTTCAGCGATTTTATAAGGTAATTGTCGGTATCAACGCCTTCATAGTAGCAGTCGTCAGCAGTTTGAGTCACCAGGAAAAGCAGGATCGCAAGCAGAAGAATGAAAACGAGGGGAATGAATCTTTTGTCCAGCCAGAATACTTTCAGCTTATCATTCTTTTTAAGCTCTGCAATTATCTCTCCTGTCCACACCAGACATAGTCCACCGGCGATTATGATCCCGATAGAGGTGGAAAGGCAGAGAAAGCTCAGCGAGAGGATGTATTTCCATGGCTTGCTGCTGCGTTCGCTGTATGTGGCAGCCATAAGCATGAATGCCAGCATCATCATGCTGTACGGGCGGCATATAACTCCGTACTGATAGAAGAAAAAATATGTGAATGGCAGTGTGCATTTTATGACTTTAGGAAAAGGCGACCTGAAAAGAAGAAGGCTTACTGCTGCACCGCTGAATACAGTATTTACCAGCCGCAGCGATAAAATACAGGGAGCACCCAGCTTTGCAAAGGGAGCCAGTATCAGATGCCACAGCGGAGGGTGTCCCTCATAATGCGGGATAACGGTCAGTATCTCCTTTATGGAGGCTGAACGTGCTATCTGCCAGGCCTGAGCCTCATCGAAGCAGAATTCATGGAAATACCCTATGACAATGAGCCCTGCGATGTAAAGCAAAAGGGCTATATATTCAGCAATGCCGACTTTTTTTGACAGGCAGGCTTCACGAAGTTTACTCATACTATCACCATTATAAGTAGTTTTTTTTATTATACCATATAAGCATATGGAATGCAACTGTGAAAAAGTCTTGCAGCGGACTGGAAATATGCTTTGTGATGTGTTATAATATAGGAAGATATAGTAATATGCCGGCTGTGACATATTGATCTTGAGCGGCCGTCGTTACGATAGTATTGTGAGGAAAAATAATGCATGAAATAAAATATATTCACGAGCCCACTGATCTTCAGTGCGGACAGGCTGTTCTGGCGATGGTGCTGGGCAAAAGTCCGGAGGAGATGTGTGCTCTTCTGGACAACCAGCGTGAGACTACCCTTAAAGAGATGAAGGATACTCTCCGCAGCCACGGCGCATGGGTATCCGACCAGAGAGTGCAGATAAGCACAAAGGAGGAGCTTCCGCCGCTGTGTATGCTCAGCCTTGAAACTCCACGCTGCTGGCACTGGTCGCTGTATGCCTTCGGCACATTTTATGATCCGGAACACGGAGTAATGGACGACTTTCCCGAATCCGGCAGGAGATACTGCTGGGAGATACGTTTGTAAGGCAGGTGATGATATGAAGAAAAGCTGTGAAGAGGTGCTCAGCCGTCTTGAAAGTGCCGGATATGAGGCGTATATGGTAGGCGGCTGCGTCCGTGACAGGATCATGGGACGGAATGTACACGATATCGATATCACTACCAGCGCACATCCGGAGGAGGTTACGGCGGTTTTCGGTGAGGAGAATATCATCCCCACCGGAATAAAGCACGGCACTGTTACGGTGTACAGGGAGTATGAGGTCACGACTTACCGGATAGACGGCAGCTATAAGGATTCACGCCGCCCGGAGAGCGTCACCTTTACCCGGAGCCTTGAGGAGGATCTTAGCAGGCGTGATTTTACTGTTAATGCGATAGCTATGGATATAAGAGGCGGCATTACTGATCCGTTCGGCGGAAGAGAGGATATATCCCGGCGGCTGATACGTTGTGTAGGAGAGCCGGAAAAGCGCTTTTCCGAGGATGCCCTGCGTATACTCCGGGCAGTGAGATTTGCCTCGCAGCTTGGCTTCGGGATCGAGGAGAGTACTGCGGCTGCGATCCATTCCATGTGCGGCCTGCTGAGAAATATCTCCCACGAAAGAGTTAGTGAGGAGCTGGACAAGCTTATCTGCGGAGAGAACTGCGTACAGGTGCTGCTGGATTTCAGCGATGTGATAACGGCAGTGATACCGGAGTTTCAGCCAAGTATCGGCTTTGAGCAGCGTACACCCTACCATAGGTATGATGTCTGGGAGCATACGGTCAGGGCAATGGCATCTGCCCCTGCTGAGGATATGGCGCTCAGAAGAACGCTCTTCTTTCACGATATAGGCAAGCCGGCTTGCGCCACCTATGACGAGACAGGCCGGGGACACTTCAAAGGCCATGACAAGGTCGGTGCAGAAATGACCGGAGAGATAATGAAGCGCCTGCGCTGGGATAATCATACCATAGATGAGGCGGTCACACTGATATCGGTACACAGCGAAAAGCTGAAAACAAGAGCTGATGTTAAGCGGATGATGTCCAGGATCGGCGACGAGATGTTCTTCCGGCTCATGGAAATGAAAAAGTGCGATAACCTTGGAAAGAATGAATTTGTGGCGGAGGAGAATACATTCTTCGACAGCCTTATCGCTGACGGACACGAGATAGTGGAGAAGGACGAGTGCCGTTCACTTCAGGGACTTGCAGTAAGCGGCCGGGATATGATAGCTGCCGGGCTTTCGGGAGAATATATCGGTACAGCTCTGGATACGCTTCTGGAGCAGGTGATATACGGAGCGCTGCCCAACGAAAAAAATGCGCTCATGGACTATATAAGGGGGACTTTCAATGCTTAAAGGACGGATACATTCCACAGAGAGTTTCGGGACTGTGGACGGCCCGGGAGTACGATTTGTGGTGTTCTTTCAGGGCTGTCCTATGCGCTGCAAATATTGCCACAATCCGGATACATGGGCTTTTGACGGCGGAAAGGAAATGACAGCGGATGAGCTGCTGAAGGAATACGATTCCTATAAGGAGTTCCTCAAGTCCGGAGGAATAACCGCTACCGGAGGTGAGCCCCTTGCACAGCCTGAGTTCCTTGCAGAGCTTTTCAGAAAGGCTAAGGAGAAGGGGATACACACCTGTCTTGATACATCTGCCGGATGCTATGACCCGGGAAATACTGAAAAGACCGATCAGGTGCTGAAGTATACCGACCTTGTGATGCTGGATATAAAGCATATCGACGATGAGGAGCACAAGAAACTCACCGGCCATACGAACCGCAATATACTTGCGTTTGCAGAGCATATAAGAGATATGGATATCCCTGTCTGGATCAGGCACGTTGTAGTGCCCGGCATAACCGACAGACGTGAGCAGCTCTTCCGCCTTGGAGAGTTCCTGGCTACATTGAAGAACCTGAAAGCACTTGATGTGCTGCCGTATCACGATATGGCAAAGCCCAAATATCAGGAGCTTGGCTTGGATTATCCCCTGGGAGATACTCCCCCATTGACAAAGGATGAGGCCATTGCCGCAAGAGAAATAATTCTGAAAGGAATCAAATCCGGGCTCCGTAAATAAAAAAGATCCGGAGGGAGCCTCCGGAAATAATGTTTTATATGAGCGTATCCAGCACCGCTGTGAATTCTCTGTACATATACAGAGAACCGAGAGCGATCAAAGGGATACGTTTATTTTTTGCGTACCTGAAAGCTTCTGTTACGCCTTCGTTGAGCACACTGAACGATTTTGCGGCAATGCCCCTATCTGCAAATGTCTCCGCAAGCATTTCGCTGCTGAGGGAGCGCGGGTTATCCGGTTTGACTGCGAAAACGCAGTCGATAAGGCCGCCCAGTATATCCGCATAGAGCCCGTATTCCTTATCCGCCATTACGCCTATGAGTAGTGCCGGTTTTGTGTCGGGAAACAGCTCGGCGATAGTCTTTGCGGCAGAGCGTATACCGTCAGGATTATGAGAACCGTCAAAGATGACGAGGGGCTCCTTCCGGAGAATTTCGAATCGGCCGTGCCATTTTACAGAAGCAAGGCCTTCGCTGACGGCAGTATCGGAGATATCAACGCCGTTGTTCCTGAGTATCTCCACGGCAGTCAGCACGTTTGCAGCGTTATAAGGCTGATATTCGCCGATAAGCGGTATCTTCAGGCTGCCGGCTCCGGTGAAGAAGAACGTTGTTCCGGAAAGATCGCTGTGTATGCCGCCGAGCCTTGAGTAATCGGTGCAGAAGAGCTCTGACGACATTTTTTTTGCAGCCGTTCTTATGACATCGCAGGCATCCGGATC
>JAAYBK010000454.1 GCA_012718885.1 Ruminococcus sp.
ATGACGATATTCGTGAAAAGCTCGTTGCAAAGGGAGTTCCGAGAGAAGAAATAGCATTTATTCACGAAGCAAAGAACGAAACTGCGAAAGCTGAAATGTTCGCAAAAGTTCGCCGTGGTGACATAAGAGTTCTTATAGGATCGACAGCGAAAATGGGCTGTGGTACAAACGTGCAGACAAAGCTTGTGGCTTCGCACGACCTTGATGCACCTTGGCGTCCGGCTGATATGGAGCAGCGACGTGGAAGAATGGTAAGACAAGGTAATGAGAATAAGAAAGTACATCTATTCCGCTATGTTACGGAGAAAACTTTCGATTCATACCTATTCCAGACTTTGGAGAACAAGCAGAAGTTCATAGGACAAATTATGACTTCAAAGTCTCCGGCGAGAAACTGTGCCGATGTGGATGCTAATGCACTTTCGTACTCCGAGGTTAAGGCTCTCTGTGCCGGAAATCCTCTTATCAAGGAGAAAATGACACTTGAAAACGAGATAGCAGAGCTTAAAATGATAAAGTCGAGCTATGATAATCAGCATTATCAACTTCAAGACAACGTTCTGAAGAAGTATCCTGTTGAGCTTGAAGTTACAACTAAGCGAATCGAGTATATAAAGGAGGACATCAAATATCTTGAAGGTGTTCCGGACAGGCTTAACGAGGACGGAAAGAAGATACTTGATATTAAGATTGGCGGTGTGACCTATTCTGAGCGTGAGAAAGCCGGTGAAGCTTTACTCGCTGCAATGAGAGACAAATGTACTCCAAATGCCGAAAAAATGGAGACTTTGGCTGAATACAAGGGCTTCAAGGTAAGTATATCCTTCAATTCGTGGCAGCAGCAGTATGTAGCAGAGCTGAAACGTGAGAATCAGCCTTATCGTATCAATCTTGGTACTTCTCCGGGCGGTAATATTACAAGAATAGAGAATGCTATATCCGGACTTCCGCAAAGCTTGGATAACCTCATCGCAAGAGAAGCGGAACTAAAGACTTTGATCGCTGAGGGCGAGATCGAAATGAACAAGCCGTTCCCACAAGCAGCGGAACTGCACGATAAAATGGAACGACTGGCTCAGATTGAAATTGAATTGCAGCCTCCGGAGAAAGTTACTGATAAGGATGCTCAAGAAAGCGACAAGCAAGCGGCTGATAATTCTCAGGCAAAGCCGTTGTTCTCACGCAGTATTCAGCGTGATTATGCTGAAAAGGCTAAGAGAAGCATCCCAGATAGCTCTCAGGAGAAAGAAGAGTTATAATTGTGCTGCTTTAATAAAAAAGCCTGCAATTTTCCCTTAATGAAAAATTGCAGGCTTATAAGTCTAAGAAACGCTAAGAATTATAATTCTTTAAAGAAAAGAGTTAATTCAAGAAGTATGAATTCATTGAAAAAATCTTTGTCAATGAATTCGACATCATTTGCAAGACAGGTTAATGGAATACGCCATAAATACGAGTTAAGGTCAACACGTTTCCTTAATAATTCTTCCATCAGATTTATAACAATAATTAAGTCACAATTACCCTTTTTAAAGTATTCATTATATATTTTAAATCTTTCATCATTATCACTGTTCTCAGTGTAATAACCCTTATATTTACAGACGCTATCGATGCTTTCTTTATATTTACAATGAGATAGAACTATCAAACACTTATCTAATATTTCATAACCGTTTTTTAGTGCATCCTTAGATAATTCAGAAGTACCTCCGTAAATATTTTCAAAAGCTCCAAAATCAGCCGGAGCGACATTTTTGGCTTGAATATTGTTTTTTAAATTATTGATAATATCAGTATAATTCATAGTAATCACCTCTTTATTATTATATACAATTTTATAATAAATGTCAATATTTTAAAAATCTGTAATATAGAAAATAAACTATTATTCAATTGTAAGTCAACAACACATTATTTCGGAAAGGAGTAGTTATGAAATACGGATATGCAAGAGTATCGAGTTCCGACCAGAATCTTGACCGGTACTTGTGTAAGAAAACATAATTGTCCTAATAGGGCATACCCTATCAGGATATTAAAAAAGTGTCCTAATAAAGTCTATAATCCAATTTTTAAACATCCTTAATTGAAATAGGGCTTATATAGGACAGTTTTATCATAATGAAAGGAATAAAGACTATGGAGAAAACTTATATTGGTTATGCCCGTGTCTCCACGATTGAACAAAATGAAGCACGTCAATTAGAATCTTTTGCAAGCTATGCTGAAAAGATCAGAAAAGTGTTCATTGATAAAGTCAGCGGAAAGGACACCAATCGTCCACAGCTTAAAGCATTGCTTGAATATGTTCGTGAGGGTGATATTGTTGTTGTCTCGGATTTTTCACGGTTAGCAAGAAGTACAAGAGATATGCTTCAAATTGTTCAGGAGCTTACTGAAAAAGGCGTCGGTCTTATCAGCCTGAAAGAAAATGTAGATACAGACACTCCACAGGGACGATTTATGTTAACAGTATTTGCAGCTCTGGCTGAACTTGAACGTGAAACTATCATTCAAAGGCAGCGAGAAGGTATTGAAATTGCCAAGCAGCAACATAAGTATAAAGGTCGTAAGCCAATTCCTTTTGATGAGGATAAACTAAAAGTTGAATGTAAAAAATGGAGAAATGGAGAGCAAACTGCTGTCGCAACAATGAACAAGCTCGGAATAAAGCGAAATAGGTTCTATCAGATAGTAAAGAAATATCATCTATAAATATAAATGCAATACCGCATTGTCATAATTAACGAAAATATGTTCTTGTATTTAGCTATGTGTGCTAAAGTTTTAGAAATAGTTCATAACGCCTTGACAAGAACACTTGTTCTGTGGTAATATGATAATTACAAATATAGAACAGGCGTTCTGTTAAGGAGGCGTAGATATGGGACAAGTGTATATGTGTATTGATTTGAAGAGCTTCTACGCATCGGTAGAATGTGTTGCAAGAGGCTATGATCCGTTTAAAGTTCCTCTTGTTGTAGCTGATTCGACCAGAGGTGAAGGTGCTATAACTTTGGCTATATCTCCGGCGCTAAAGGCTCTTGGAGTGAAGAATCGCTGTCGTATATTTGAGATACCGAAAGACATTCAGTATGAAATAGCTATGCCGAGAATGCGTAAGTATATTGAGGTTTCAGCTCAGATTTATGGCATATACCTTCAATATATTTCTCCCGAGGATATTCACGTTTACTCAATAGACGAAGTATTTATTGATTCCACTC
>JAAYBK010000455.1 GCA_012718885.1 Ruminococcus sp.
CTTGCTCTAAAAAATTAGGCTTGAGAGGTGGTCAACGCTTGATACATTTTCATAAGTTCCGCTACGCACTCGGATTCACTATTGAGCTTTCCCCAGAAGCCGTATGCTTCCATAACTGCACGGTCATTTCTCTGATGGGCTGTCCGCAATTCCGGCGGCATAGTCAATTCATCATATAGATCTGCCAGTGAAGAACTGGGATAAAGCGCTCGGGCATCAAGAATCGATTGAGCAGTTTGTTCGATTTTTTCTTTCTGTGTTTCGGTCGGATTGGGCCATGGAAAGTTGTTATAAACAGCCGGAGAATAGCTATAATCACTTTTCAGGCGGCCACAGACAACACGCATCCATGCCATATGCACGTTCGACATCATCACGCCAAACATGTAGATTGATGCATCAGGAATAAGATAGAGCTTACTGCTCGCAATTGTTTCTGGGGTCATATACCCGATAGGTATATACTTTCTTCGTTGCGAAGAAACCTCCGGCACAGCAAGATAATTAGATTCAGGTTGTCTGATCTGTGTAAAAAGCATTGGCTTCTCTGCGTCTTTTCTGACAGAAGCAGTTGGACTTTTTGACCGTACTTCTGCCACTTCTTGTAAACGTTCCATGATCGGAGTAATTGACCGATACTCAGACGGAGCAATACCTTTTAACCAAAGGCAGTAACGATATTTATTATTGATGAACTCTTCTGATCCCATGTACCGCTTGATAAAAGCGGCAGCGTCCGGATAGTGAGCAATTAGTTCTTCACGTTCTTCTGTCGACAAGAGCAAATTACCGCCATCTGTTGGCTGACTGCCTTTGCTCATAGAAGGCATGTTAGGATTAAGCGGATTTCCTCGAGATTGGATAAAAAGGTCCGGTGCACCAATAAGATACCCATTTATATGATCAACAAGGGATTGTTTGCCGCCATCAAAGATGGTTTTCTGTATATCAGAGTGATAGCAGGTAAAACCGATAATTACACAGTGAACATGAGCTTTCTGTGTGGCTTCGCTGTCCCAGTAGAAAGTCCGGTATGCATACTGGATCTCCAGATTGTGTTCTGTAAATAGTGGGCTCCAAAGTATTGCTACAGATTCACCCTGCGTAATTGAATTAGTCGATACAAAAGCGCATTCGATTGCTGTACCCTGCATAAGTTCGGCAGCTTTCTTATACCAACAGGCGACATAATCCAGCTTCCCGTGATTCTTGGACTTGCGGAAAACTATATCCATATCTTCGGCTTGCGATTCCGAACGGTATTGATGGCCGACAAATGGAGGATTTCCCATAAGATACGATAGTTCAGTTTTAGGAACAACCGATCCCCAGTTAAGCCGGAGAGCATTGCCTTCAATGATCGTAGCATTGGTTTTCAGCGGCAGGAAATCGAGCGTCATATGTACGATGTCTTCGGTTTCCTTCATCATCTGACTTTCAGCGATCCAGAGTGCTGTTTTTGCAACCGTAACAGCGAAATCATTTATTTCTATTCCGTAAAACTGTGAAATGGATACTTTGATTGGGTTAATGGCTTCGCCGATCGAAATCTGACCGCCTGTTTCGAGGGAGATCACTTCGTTTTCCAGTCGGCGCAGGCACAGGTATGTCTCTGTGAGGAAATTGCCAGAACCGGCAGCAGGATCTATGTTCTTACTCATTTCGATACAATTCTTCACAAGCTTGGAAACGGATAAAAGCCTGTGATTTCAAGGGATTTCAGCAACTTTTAGCTTTTCAA
>JAAYBK010000456.1 GCA_012718885.1 Ruminococcus sp.
GCATCACCAGAAAGAGGAAATGAAGGTCGGCCAGAACTATATCAAGATCACCGATCGTACATGGCTCTACTCACTTATCCCAGTTGTCCTTACTGTGCTGCTGGGCTGCGCTATACTCTATTTCATGATGAAACAGAGCGGCGGCGGCGGAAAGTACACTTCATTCGGCAAGGCTAATCTGAAAAATCAGGCAAACGCACGCAAAGCTACCTTCAAGGACGTTGCAGGCGCTGACGAAGAAAAACAGGAGCTTCAGGAGATCGTTGACTTCCTCAAGCATCCGAATAAATACAAGGATATCGGTGCAAAGGTGCCAAAGGGCGTGCTCCTACTCGGTCCTCCCGGTACAGGTAAGACCCTTCTTGCAAGAGCTGTTGCCGGCGAGGCTGGCTGCCCATTCTTCCCTATCTCCGGATCGGATTTCGTTGAGATGTTCGTGGGTGTGGGTGCTTCCCGTGTAAGAGACCTCTTCGAGCAGGCTAAAAAACACGCTCCTGCTATTATTTTCATCGATGAGATCGATGCTGTCGGACGTCACAGAGGCGCAGGTCTCGGCGGCGGTCATGACGAGCGTGAGCAGACTCTCAACCAGCTCCTCGTTGAAATGGACGGATTTACAGGTAACGAAAGCGTTATCGTTATCGCCGCTACAAACAGACGAGACATCCTCGATCCTGCCCTCCTCAGACCAGGCCGTTTCGACAGACAGATCGTTGTCGGATATCCTGATGTAAAGGGCCGTGAGGAGATACTTAAAGTCCACGCAAAGAACAAGCCGCTGGGCCCTGACGTTGACCTTAAGATCATCGCTCAGACCACTCAGGGATTCACAGGCGCCGATCTGGAGAACCTTCTCAATGAAGCTGCTCTCCTGGCTGCAAGAAATAACAGACTGGCTATCACCGAGTTCGATATCGAAGAGGCTACAATGAAGGTAATTGCCGGTCCTGAAAAGAAATCACGTATCGTTACCGAGCGCGATAAGAAGGTCACTGCTTATCACGAGGCCGGTCATGCTATCGCTGCATATAACCTGCCTACACAGGATAAGGTGCATCAGGTCACTATCATCCAGAGAGGTATGGCTGCCGGTATCACTGTTACCCGTCCCGATAACGATGACCAGCACGTTTCACGCAACCAGATGCGTGAAAAGATCGTAATGCTCCTGGGCGGAAGAGTTGCTGAAGAGATCTTCATCGATGATATCTCAACAGGTGCTTCAAACGATATCGAAAGAGCTACTTCCATTGCAAGAAGCATGGTCACAAAGTATGGCTTCTCCAACAAGATCGGTACTGTTGTTTACGGCTCCGAAAGCGATGAGGTATTCATCGGCAAGGATTACGGCCATACTAAGAATTACAGTGAATCCGTTGCGGCTCAGATCGATGATGAGGTCAAGTCCATTATCGATAAGGCTCACAGCGATTGTACTGAGCTTATCAGAGCAAATGCTGACAAGATGCATCTCCTTGCAAAGTATCTGCTTAAGTTTGAAAAGATCGACGGCCCTGAGTTTGAAAAGCTTATGAAAGGCCAGATCACTGAAGCTGATATAAACAAGGATGACAGCGAAACAGATGCTGTCTCTGAAGCAAATGAAGAAAACAAGGATCTCTTCATTTCTGACGAACCCACTGGCGAAGAATAATTACCGTTACCGGAGAGCTTCTCTCCGGTAATTTTTTTCAGTTCAGTTACGGTTTTGTGACAATTGGCTGAAACTGGTGCTTATAAGGTTGCATTGAAGGCCGCCTTATGCTATAATTATTCCTGAACTAATTTTCACCGGAGGTGCTATTTTTGGATTCAACAAATCTGATACTATGTGCCGTTGCCGCAGCTTGTCTTGATATATGTGCAATGGTGCTTATCATATCCGCTTACCATGAGCGTAAAACCGGCGGAAAACGCTGGAACAGGATAACCAGCTTCATGGAGCTGGCTGACTATAATACTATATATCCCCTTGGCTGTGATGAGATCCTCATCGGGCGCCATGCTTCCGCTGATATTCGCCTCGCAGACCTTTCAGTTTCTCGCTATCACGCTATCCTGACCGTTTCGGACGGGATATGGACTATCACCGATATGGGGTCGACGTCAGGTATCTTCATAAACGGTATCCCCGTTTCACAGGCTCAGCTTAGAGAAAATGACATAATAAAGCTCGGCAACAGACAGCTGATCTTCAGAAGAAGGAGGGATATCAATGTCAGGTAATACCGGCTCTTACATCTCTTCATGCGTATTCGTTCTTATCGCTCATATCGGTATGCTGCTCAATGTCTTCTTCAACGGCAATTACGACTCACCCACTCAGGTGATCGTTCTGTCAGGAGCTGTCATTATACTCGACGTTGCATACTTCATTGCCATGCTCTTCTTCAGGCAGACTACATTCACCGTTGATTTCCTGCTCATACTGGTGCTGAATATGAGCGTTATCTTCCAGTCCTGCTTCGGGGAGATAGCTTTCGATTACAAGCATTATATAACCTGTATAATCTCACTCGTCACCTGCCGCTGCGGATATCTACTCTGCCGCAATCACAAGTGGCTGAGAGAACAGCGCAAATTCTTCTATATCGGCATATTCATCCTTATGGTCGTTATTCTTACTCTCACCGGCAGCAGAGGTATGTGGATAAGCCTTGGCCCTATCACTATACAACCCTCGGAGTTCATCAAACCGCTGTTCATACTGGCCTGCGCTACCTCTATCACTGAACAGCAGAAAAAGCATAAGATACTCTGCTTCTACGTTGTA
>JAAYBK010000457.1 GCA_012718885.1 Ruminococcus sp.
CATCAGGATAAGCCTCGAAGCAGTCATGTACCTGTCCGGAAGCCTCATTTGTATAGTCATGGAGGTATACCTTTGAGTTGTCATAGGATACCTCGACTGGTATCTGAACGTAATACTGCTTTGGCTGTAAAGGATCCTGAGAGAGATCAGTGTTTCCTGTCATAGCGCTGAGGAGATTGTTAAGGCTGTTGAAAGGATTGTCATTGCCGACGCCGGTGAGTCTTGCAACTCCTGCATCGACCATATATCCGATAGAGAGCGCATTGGGGTTCTCATAGATATCAACATTTGCAGTAACATCGTCGTCCTTCTTGTATGTTGTTGAGAAGCGCTTTATATAAGAGGAGTCCAGCATTTTTGTTGTGGATGATCTGTTCGGATCATCGAGAACGTATTTTATGCCGAGGAGAGAATCTGCAACAGGGTTGCTTCCCTCGTACTTTGATTCAAAGCTCTGTGTAAAGTAGCCCATAGCCTCGATGAAGGAAATAGCTCTTGCGTTCATAACTGAGCTTGAATGTGAGATACCCTTGAGGCCGAGAGCCAGGTTATCGTTTACGATACGGCTGTAGGTCTTTTCAGCACGGTAGAAGCCGCCGTCGTATTCCTCAAGTTCGTCCACAACGTCCTTACCGGAGAGTATCTCGGTATATGTGCTCTTGTCGGAGTTGCCGACCTCCTTGAAAATCTTGCGGAAGGAGTCATAGCAGTTGTAGCCGCCCTCGAAGATGACTACTGCTGCAACAACGCAGGTAAGAAGAGTCTTTGCGGACTTCTTCTTCATATTGCTGTATGCGAAGAGGTAGATCACGTATACAGCCGCAAGCAGCATACCGATAGCAACTGTACCGAGCCATACCTCGTCCCACTTATCGGCGCCGTGATCCATAGTGTCCTTATAGGGCCATACTGCAACGTACTTGTATCTGTCCTGGTTGTAGTTGTACTTTGGCATATTTGATACGAAGAAGGCTGTGAGCAGGGCGATGACACCGAAGCTTATGCCTGCTTCCTTGTATGTGAGCTTGTATCCGTCCAGCTTCGAGAATACATCTGCTGCCATAGAGATAACGATGAAGGATACTAAGAAGGAGTATCTGTAGGGCAGCCAGTTAGGATCCTGTCCGCCGTGCCAGAGCATATTGATAGGCTTTACATACATACTCATGAACATGACAAAGAGCAGCAGAGCATTTCCGATCTTTCTGTTGAGCTTTATCTTTCTGTTCATAAAGTAGAGCGGGAGCATTACGAATGACATAACGCCGCTGTATATCTCCGGACGGCCGTACATACGGGTTCCCTCGTCAACGTTTACGGAGTAATACTGGTTTGGGAGCATACAAGGAACGAGCTCAAGAGGCTTGAAGAGGTTCCTGTAGCTGTAATCCGGCTCAGAGAAGTCGAATTTACCAAGTGCAAGGGCATTATAGACAGGGAGTATCATAAACATACTGCAAAGGAGCACTACTATAGTTGCAATACCCATATTCACGAAGGTATAGAAATACTCGGTAATGTTCTTGAATTTCCTGTTTGTGCCGAAGAAGAGATAGTAGAAGAAGTAAATTGCTACGAATATCGCAACCATAAAGCCGATATAGAAGTTTGCGACGAACATTATAGCAAGGGGGATGATGTAGTTGATCTTTCTTCCGTCATCTATGAGATACTCGACACCGAGTATGATGAGCGGCAGGAAAATAGGTCCGTCGATCCACATAGGGTCGATAAGCTGTATAACAACATAGCTCATCATAGCATACATCGTAGAGAACATAACTGACGGTATGGGAGCTACGTGCTTTGAGCGCTGTGCGTATACGCAGAAGGTAGCACCGCAGGAGCCTACCTTTACCATCTGCATTATCATCATGCTCTCAACGATCATCTTCCTTGGAAGGAGCATGATTATCAGCGTAAACGGACTGGCCAGATAGTAACCGATGATACCCATGAATCCGCCGGAGAGGTTTCTGCTCCAGCTGTAGAATGGGCTGCTGTCGCCCCAGAATGAATCACGTAGGGATTCAAAGTAGTAGATATACTGGCCGCTGAGATCGAGTGTAAGGACTGAGCGCTCACCAAACGGGTATACACCGAATGCGATATAGGAAATGAGCGTCAGAACGAATGGGATGATGAAAGCGGGGATACAGAACCAAAGGTTTGACTTTGGCAGTGCTGCCTCGGCGATCACCTCCGTTGCAGTACGGGCAGGCTTGCCGTTGTACTGGTTCGGTCTGCGGGTCTTGGACCCGTTTTTGGCTCCTGCACTGCCTGATCTCGGCTTTGAGGCAGTACCGGAAGCTTTTGAATTTGCCAATGTTGTTCCTCCTTTTTGTACGGGGAGTGTTTATGATATGGCGCTTTAAAGCCATAATCCCCGATTATAATACTATCTTCCATTATACTACATATTTATTTGATTTGCAAGTATTATTATCAGTTTTTTCTAATTATTATTGTACAATCAGTAGAGAGGCGGGCGCAGTGAGAAGAAAGCAGAAAGCTGAGTGGGAAGATGAATGATTTCAGCATTTTCTTGCATAGGGCAAGCGACAAATATGAACAAATTGTAAACATTTTCTTCTCTGCTTGATTTTCTCTCAGGAAAGTTATATACTATATTTAGCACTCGGAGACAGAGAGTGCTAAAATTATTTCACGGAGATGTATACAAATGGGAAAAAAGCAGTTCAAAGCCGAGTCAAAAAGACTCCTCGAAATGATGATCCACTCTATCTATACACATAAGGAAATTTTCCTCAGAGAGCTTATCTCTAACGCAAGCGATGCTATCGACAAGCTCTATTTCAAGTCACTTACTGACGATAAAGTTGGTCTCAGCAAAGAGGACTTTGCTATCTGGATCAAGGCAGACAAGGATTCAAGAACTCTTAAAATAACAGATAACGGTATCGGTATGACCGAGGAAGAGCTTGAAAATAACCTTGGTACTATCGCAAACAGCGGCTCCTTCAAGTTCAAGAATGAGAACAAGCTTGAAGAGGACAATCAGATCATAGGCCAGTTCGGTGTAGGCTTCTATTCCGCATTCATGGTGGCAAAGAAGGTAACTGTAGTATCAAAGGCCTATGGCAGCGATAAGGCTTATCAGTGGGAATCCGAGGGCGTTAACGGCTACACTATAACTGAGGCTGAAAAGCAGTCCGCCGGTACAGAGATAACACTTGAGCTCCTTGAGGATACCGATGACGAGAATTACACAGAATTCCTCGATCAGTACCGCCTCAAGTCGCTGGTACGCAAGTATTCAGACTATATCCGCTTCCCTGTTAAAATGGAATGTACCCACAGCCGTCCAAAGGAGCAGTCCGAGGAGGATAAGGAGGCAAAGAAGCCTCTTGAATATGAGGAGTACATCGAAGTTGAGACCCTCAACAGCATGGTACCGCTCTGGAAGAAGAACAAGAGCGAGCTGAAGGAGGAGGACTACAAGCACTTCTACACAGAGAAGTTCTACGATTACAACGAGCCTCTTAAATATGCCCATATCAGCAACGAAATGCCGGCATACAATGCTCTGCTCTATATACCGTCAAAGGCTCCCTTTGATTTCTATTCCAAGGAGTACGAAAAGGGCTTGCAGCTCTACTCCAACGGTGTACTTATAATGGATAAGTGTGCAGACCTGCTGCCTGACTACTACAGCTTCGTAAAGGGACTTGTTGATTCTGAGGATCTCTCACTCAATATCTCCCGTGAGATGCTTCAGCACGACAGACAGCTCAAGGTCATCGCAAAGAGTATTGAGAAGACTATCAGCAACGAGCTGAAGAAAATGCTGAAGAACGAGCGTGAGAAGTACGAGGAGTTCTGGAAGGCATTCGGATTACAGCTCAAATACGGTATCTACAGCGACTACGGCATGAACAAGGAGAAGCTCCAGGATCTTCTCATGTTTACATCCTCAAACGAGCATAAGCTGGTAACTCTTGACGAATATGTAACAGGTATGCGTGAGGAGCAGAAGTACATCTACTACGCTACAGGCGAGAGCGCTGCACGTATCGAGCAGCTCCCACAGACTGAGCTGGTAAAGGACAACGGCTTCGAGATTCTTTATCTCACTGACAATATCGATGAATTTGCAATAAAGACTCTCCGCCAGTACAAGGACAAGGAGTTCAAGTCTGTATCCGCCGATGATCTCGGACTTGAAAACGCTGAGAAGAAAGAGGAGATAAAGGCTAAGGAGGAGGAAAATTCCGGCCTTCTTGAAACTCTTGCAAAGGCTCTTGACGGCAAGGTATCAAAGGTCATCCTCTCACAGAGGCTCAAATCTCACCCTGTATGTATCACCAGCGAGGGCGAGATCTCACTGGAAATGGAGAAGGTGCTCAACTCGATGCCTACTGACCAGAAGATACAGGCTCAGAGAGTGCTCGAGATCAATCCGGAGCATGAGATCTTCGGCAAGCTCCAGAGCCTTGACAAGTCCGGCGACAGCGATAAGTTAGGAAAGTATGCAAAGCTCCTCTACGATCAGGCTCTTCTCATCGAGGGCATGGATATCGAGGATCCTGTAGAATTCTCAAATCTTATCTGCGAGCTCATGTAAAAGCAAACAGCCATGAAGAAGATATTTTCTTCATGGCTGCTTTTTTCTTATACTTGACTGCGGAACTATTCTACGGCAGTTACGCCGGGTATCTCATCAATGGCATGAGCAGCCTGATCTCCTGAGGAAGCAAGATACACCTCGAAAAAACCAATGGCAGTCATGAGCTGTGAGGGATAGGCCTTATCCTCAAACTCCCTTACTACACGGTCAAATTCTCCGCAGCGGCGAAGCATATCCGCTTTAAGGAGATGATAATCCTCAGTGCTCTTGAATGCAGCAGGGTGATCATCAATAACAGATACTGCGGTCATGCGGCACTGCTTTGCCGCAAACTCATTCCCGTCGTCGTCAAGAGCCCATGCTGCTGCAAGATAGCTGCGGACAGCGTCACGGTAATTGTGCTCCTCAATGAATACCAGAGCTCTTTTAATAAGCTTGACTGCTGTTTCATCAGCAGTCAGTATTCCGCCGCAGGTCTTATAATCCGTAGTCTGGAAGAACTCTTTACCGCCGCTGAACGGCATATCCAGCGTTGTGCAGCAGTATCCGCAGCAGGGACATTCCATTGCCCAGTATTTCATTATGCTGCGCTGCTTGCCGGCCGGACGGAGATCAAGATCCGGTGCGCCGCAGAACTCATCCTGTTCTGCAATGATAGTATGTGAAGAGCTTGTGCCGCAAACGCTGCAGGTAAACTCTCTTTCCTCAGTTATGAAAGCCATATTATGCCCTCTTTTCGTTTGATATGATAAGACAATTATAACAGCAGAGCCGTATATTGTCAAGCACACGGACTTTTTCCACTCTCCATTCTTTTCCATTTTACTTTGTAAATCAAAAAAGGTTTACACCTTTGTGTAATATGAACATATCCCCTTTGACCACACAGAGGATTTTTTCCTTTGTAACAGCTTGACAAATCAGTTTATATATGGTACAATGTGTAAAGTGATTTTAGATTACACCACGGAGGAACGGGCACATGGCTAAGGAACTTAAATTCGTTATGCTCCTTGATTGCTACGGCGACCTGCTCACCGATCACCAGCGGAGCGTTATGGAGCTCTACTACTGCGAGGATCTTTCCCTCGCTGAGATAGGAAATCCGTTGGGAATAACCCGACAGGCAGTCATGGGGCTCATAAAGCGCACTGAGGCTATACTCCTCAACTACGAGGAAAAGCTTGGATTCGCAGAACGCCTTGGGAAAATGAGAGAATGCTTCGGCAGGCTCGAAGCTGCTGCCGCAGGTATAGAAGATAACGAATTGAAGAACGAGATCGTTCAGGAAATAAATTACGGACTGGAGCTGCTCTGAGCTCCGGGATATTACAGCATTGGAGATGATCGCATGGCATTTGAAGGACTTTCCGAGAAACTGAATAACGTCTTTAAAAAGCTTAAATCAAGAGGAAAGCTCACAGAGGGTGACGTAAAGGAGGCTATGCGTGAAGTACGTCTCGCTCTCCTTGAAGCCGATGTAAGCTACAAGGTAGTAAAGGACTTCGTAAAGGGAGTTACTGAGCGTGCTATCGGCGAGGAGGTCCTCGCAAGCCTTACTCCTGCACAGCAGGTAATAAAAATAGTAAACGAAGAGCTCTGTGCTCTCATGGGCAACAGCAATGCCCGCATAAATTTCGCATCAAAGCCTCCCACGGTAATTATGATGTGCGGACTCCAGGGTTCAGGTAAGACAACACATTCCGCAAAGCTGGCTAAGCTCCTCAAAAAAGAGGGTCACCGCCCGCTGCTGGCAGCCTGTGATATCTACCGTCCTGCCGCTATCAACCAGTTACAGGTAGTGGGAAAGAAGGCTGATGTCCCGGTATTTGAAATGGGACAGATAGACCCTGTTATAATCGCAAAGCAGGCTCTCGCTCACGCTAAGGACTACGGCCACGATGTTCTTATAATCGATACAGCCGGACGTCTCCACGTTGACGAAGCCCTCATGCAGGAGCTCGTAAACATCAAGGAGCTAACAAATCCTGATGAGATCATGCTTGTTGTTGACGCTATGACAGGTCAGGATGCTGTAAACGTTGCTAAGGCATTCGATGACGCTGTGGGTATCACAAGCGTACTCATGTCAAAGCTCGATTCAGATACAAGAGGCGGTGCGGCACTCTCCGTACTCGCTGTTACAGGTAAACCTATAAAATTCGTTGGTATGGGCGAAAAGCTGGATGACTTCGAGCAGTTCCACCCCGAGCGTATGGCTTCACGTATCCTCGGAATGGGCGACGTACTCACCCTCATCGAAAAGGCTGAGAACGTAATGTCCCAGAAGGAAGCAGAGAAGCTCACAAAGAAGCTCAAGGAGAACAAGTTCGATATGGACGACCTTCTCGACCAGATGAAGCAGATAAAGAAAATGGGCTCAATGAAGTCCATAATCGGTATGCTTCCCGGTGTCGGAGACAAGATCAAGGATGCTGATATCGACGAGAGACAGGTCGACCGTGTTGAGGCTATAATCACTTCAATGACAAAGGCCGAAAGGTCAAAGCCCTCTATCATCAATCCTTCCCGTAAAAAGCGTATCGCTATGGGTTCAGGTACAAAGGTCGAGGACGTAAACCGTCTGCTGAAGCAGTTCGACCAGATGCAGAAGATGATGAAGCAGTTTACCGGAAAAAACGGCAAGATGTCCCTGCGTAAAGCAAGAAAGAACCTGGCCGGAATGAACTTCGATAAGATGACCGGTAAGGGCGGCGGAAATCTGCCCATATAACAAGCTTTCAATGCGACGTCTCCCGCCGCATGGAATACATACTAAACACACGGAGGTGAATACAAATGGCAGTAAAGATCAGACTCAGAAGAATGGGCGCTAAGAAGGCTCCTTTCTATCGTATAGTTGTTGCTGATTCCAGATACCCCAGAGACGGCAGATTCGTTGAGGAGATCGGTTTCTACGATCCTACAAAGAATCCTTCTGTTGTAAAGGTTGACGCTGATAAGGCTAAGGACTGGATCGCAAAGGGAGCTCAGCCTACAGATACCGTTAAGGTCATCCTCAAGAACGAGGGCGTACTTTGATCGGATTACTCTGCGGAAGAGGTGAGACATAACGTCTCAGCCTCTGTTCCCGTAGCATATGGAGGATAATACAATGAAAGATCTGCTTTATGCAATAGCAGCAGGCCTTGTTGAGGATAAAACTGCAATAAAGATAACAGAGGATGAGCCGGACGCTGAGGGCGTTATCGTGTTCCATCTTTCAGTTGCTCCCGACGATATGGGACGTGTTATCGGAAAGCAGGGCAGGATCGCTAAGGCTCTCCGTACAATTATGAGAGCAGGCGCTGCAAAGAAGGATCTTAAGGTCTCTGTTACTATCGAATAAAAAACCCCGCCGGAAGTTCGGCGGGTTTTTTGTAATATGCTATTAGCTGTTATCAGACTGCTGGATCGCCGTACTGATTTGAGCTTGGATCGCTGGGCTGTGCTAAGAAGTAGATAAGAATCAGACTTCCAACCATAGGAATGAGGCAGATAAGGATGTACCAGCCACTCTTTCCAATATCGTGAAGTCTTCTGATCTCAAGTGCAATACTTGGAACAATGATAGCGAGACAGAAGATCAAAGCGATAACTGAGAAGATAGGTGTTAAAGCTGACAAAATTCCGAGAACGAAGCCTGCGATGAAAGATGCGAGCATTACCCACCAGAATTCACTTCTTGTAGAACGACCGTTAAAGTTGGTGTAGTTCTTGAAGAAGAGCTGAACCGCTTCCTTAATGTCTACATTTTTTGGACTCATTTAATACACCTCCAATATTATTGTTAAGGAAAGTATATCACAAAACGTTCACAAAGTCAATAGAAAAGAGGGAAAATATGCTAAAAAAAATACTCAGCGGCGAGGCCTGTGCAAAGTGCAGGCTGTGCTGTATCTTTGACAGATATGATGTATGGGAGACGCCTGTTTTTACAGAGGAGATACGTGACCGTATACAGGCGGAAAAGCCTGATGCAAGGTTCATATCAAAGGACGGGGGATATATTTTCCGGGTGGAGGAGCTGAAAGGCGATGAGCTGTTCTCATG
>JAAYBK010000458.1 GCA_012718885.1 Ruminococcus sp.
CGCCTCTGTCAGAGGAACCCTTTTTCAAAAGGGTTTCCCTCAATAACTAACATATAATTGCTATATAAGCACCACACTTAGGGTGCTTTTTTATAGCGGATGTGCTTAATTAGATCAGTTATCAGCAGGATCAAGTGACGGAATTATCTTCAGCAGGAACCGCTGTATCTGCAAAGCGTCCTGCGGAGTAACTCCGCTGCCGGCATTGTCGTAAACATTGGCGTTTATCATACCCTGAGCAGTGATGTGAGTCGGCTCATCGCCGGTCTCGCTGTACTTGTCAGGATTGGAAATGGACTGCATAATGAGAACTGCATCGTTCATCTTTACTTCTCCGTTGCAGTCTGAATCGCCCCATACTATATCTACAGGAGGAGTTGTTGTAGTTGTAGTGGTCTCGGATGTTGTTGTGGTCGTAGTAGTTGTTGAAGTAGTGGTGGTGGTAGTTGTCGTCTGAACCACAGGCTTTGCATCTGCAAAAACAGTATAGTTCATGCAGTTTCCGTTCATGCCGTTCTGTCCGAGGAGTACTTTCTCGCCGGGCATAAACTCCCTTGTATATATGCTGAATCTTACCTCGTTGCTGGAAGCGGCTGTCATAGAAGTCCTTTCATAGCTGTTCAGCCATGCCGGAACATTTCCTGCATCCTCAACTCTCGTATCAAGCAGGATGAATACGATCTCATTCTCAGCAGCTGTGAATTCAGCAAGATCGGAGAAGGTGTTCTTGGAATTGCAGGCAGTCTTTATAGCCTCCTTGCCTCTGAGTACATCGGGCAGCTCGGTGTATGTGAAATCTCTGTCGCCGTATATGATTGAGCCTATATCTGAGGATTTTGACAAATCCCAGTCAGAGGAATAATTCGAAACCATAACTGTAAGGTTATTGATGAATCTTCCGCTTATGGGCTCCGGAGGTGTATTGTTAAGCTTTATATCAGGTCTTGCAGGAAGTGGAGCTTCGCTTCCCAGGTAATAGCTTACGTGAGGCGGCTGGTTGTATGAGGACTGCTGACAGCCACACTGCATACGGTACTGCATATCATGCATGAGAGTTGTGTGACGTACATTTGTCTCAGTGTTTGTACACCATATGCGGAGCTTTGAATTATCTTCTGTCCTGAGGACAAGTTCCTCTCTCCAGTCACCGAAGAGGTCTGCTGTCATACAGGGAACAGCCTTAGTGCTGTTATTTGAGGCACAGCCTGTAGCTGTAAATATTGCAGGATAGTTGTTTATTGCCGCACCATCGGTAATGGTGATATTGTCGAGCAGTTCACGCTCAAGGTCGCCGTCCCAATAGATAAGGAAGTTTGTAGCCGGCCATTTGTTGCCTATCTGCTTGCCTGAAACGTCAAATACTGCGTTAGCAGGTCTTGAGCCCCAGAACTCTGCACCGCTGTTGCCTGCAACGATATTGTCTGCACAGCAGCGTCCTGTATCCTTATCACCGTCATAGTGCCAGATTATCTGACCGTTTCTGCCGTCAAGAAGTGAAATACCGTAATTTCCGTCCTCGTGGCAGATGAAGACCTCCTGCCCCTCATGGTTAGGATCAAGGTCGCCAATGTGCATAGCGTCGCCGTGCTTCTGCTTTGTTGACCAGAGAAGCGTTCCGTTATCATCGATACAGGAAGCGCCCATGCAGACCTCCTGCTTGCCGTCGTTATCAAAGTCAGCTACCATAACGTTATGGTTTCCGCATCCGTAGGCCGGATTGCTCGTGTCAAATCCGGTATCGAATACCCAGCGCTTTACAAGCTTTTTATCCTTTACATCCACAGCAGACAGGGAAAGTCTTGTATAATATCCTCTGCCGTATACTGCGGAGGGATGTACTCCGTCAAGGTAGGCTATTGCGCCGTTCATTCTCTCACAGCGGTTTCCGTAATTATCGCCCCATGTTGACTTGGCAGTATTGCTTGTGGCATCGCCTCTTGGCACAGGGAAATCTATCGTATCCAGAGCTGCACCTGTTGCACCCTCAAAAAGTGTCAGATACTCA
>JAAYBK010000459.1 GCA_012718885.1 Ruminococcus sp.
AAAAAAGCCAATACTTTTTTGTGCTATCTATCAGGCATTCAAACAATGCTGTTTGTTAACCGAAGGACAGATATGTGGTCATAAAATAAAGCCCGGAAGAAGTAATCAGTGACTTCCTCCGGACTTACTTTATTAATGCGTTTTGCTCGGATATCCACACCTTTCCTGTTTTCTGCTCAGCCTTAATAACATAAGACTTTTATACAATGCTTTTCCATTTCAGAGCAGTCATCCTCCATCAGCATACCCTGACTGCAAACTAACTCTTCAAGCTTATCCATTTCAAGGATGCCGGACGGATCGAAAACCATCATGTTTATCAGTTCAAGATGCTTGACGTTGTCGAGGTCGGCAAACATTTGGCTCTTTTTTAAAATAAATTTTAACGGAGCCTCTTCGTTGTTTATTTTTGTTACACAATCGTCAATGGTACTTTCCGAGAACCTTAGCTTTTCAAGTGACGGACAATCCTTAAGCGCCGCTGCATTCTTTACACTGCATCTCTCAAATACGATCTCCTTAACACTGCCGCAGCTGAAAGCGTTGAGATCCACCTCGGAATCTGTAAAAGTTATTTTGCTAAGCTTCTTATATGAATTAAGCTTCGATAATGAAGTGCTCAGGTCAGAATCAGTAAATTCCAGCCGTATCAGTTCATCAAAGCTTCCAAGCTCGTTTACGCTCGTATCACTGGCATTTGCTATGGAAAGCTTCTGAAGATCATTGTATCGGCTGAGATCACTCATTTTGGTCTCAGCATCTTTCGCATCAACACTCAGACTTATGCCGTCATCCACGTTTTCTTCATCCGAACCGCTGACAATATAGCTAACTTTTATTCCATGATCCAGCAGCTCATAGCCAAGCTCGTTAAGCATCCGTCCATCGCTGAATACAAATTCTTCAAGCTTGCTCATTTTTAATATCTCGGATATATCCATGATCGTGATATTTGTGATCTCAAGGTTTTTTACAGTGTCAAATCCCGAAAAGCACAGGCTGTTTCTGAGCACGCATTTATCCGGATAGTTGTCATCGCATTCCTCGATTATAGAGTTGTCAACAGCAGTTCGGGAAATGCTCAATTTTTCCAAAGCAGGACATTCTTTCAGCGCTGATATATTCTTCACCTTGCATCCGTCAAAAGCCACTTCCTTTAAAGTTTTACTTTTGAAAACGCTCAGGTCAACAGTTGAATCGTAAAATGTTATCTTTTCCAGTTTTTCATAGGCATCGAGCTTTGATAAGAAGACAGTTACATTGCTTTTTTTCAGTTCCAGTTCCTTCAGGTTATCAAGCTTGCAGAGTTCATTGAGACTGTTATCATCTGCATTGATTATGGAAAGCTGTTCCAGATCTGTGTATTTTCCAAGTTTGCTCAGATCCGTACCATCTTTCTTAACGTCAAGACTCAGGCCTCTTTCATCACTGTCAATAACTTCTCCATCCTCAATCACATCTACAGCAACGATCGTGATAGAATAATTCTCTATCCCGTGAGCTGTCAGTTCATCACTCAGCTCAGCAGATATCATGCCCTTTCCATATATAAATTTTTTAAGCTTGCTCATTTTCAGGATACCGGATATATCTGCGATCTGCATATCCTCGGCTGTAAGCTCTGTAACAGCATTGAACCCTTCTAAAAACGAGCTGTCATCAAGAATAAGATTATACGGAGTCTCGCTGTTGTTCTCCTCGCTGACGTAACTGTCAAAAGTTGAACCGGAAATACTTAGCTTTTCAAGCAAAGGACACTCTTTCAGTATCGATATATTCTTCACCTTGCAGTTCACAAAGCTTACATCCTTTAAAGTTTTTATGTTAATGTCTTTCAGATCCACCTCTGAATCATAGAAGTACAGCTTTTCAAGCCTGTCATACGAATTTATCTTCGATACAGATTCGCTCAGTTTTGATTTTTTGAATTCCAGTTGGTTCAGATCCTCAAAATCTCCGAATTCTTCAAGGATATCATCATCTACGTGTTCTATAGAAAGGAGCTTCATCTTTTTCAGTTTGTTCAGCTTCTTCACTGAAAAACCTTTGCCCTGTGTATCAACAAAGACTTGCTCTGAGGTCCGTGAATAGTATACCCCGTCCATATAGATATGATTATAATTAAAAAAAAGCTTTTTGCCGAATAATCCGACTGCAATTACAGCTATGATTATTATAGCCGATATCGTTTTTCTTTTTTCCATAATTATCCCCCATAATCCTGATATTAAAATGCTGTCTCATAAATCAGCATACAGCCGCTTATTTCACCAGCATAAGCCTCATCATTGTCAGATCAAATCCGTCAAGCCTGTTATCCTCACAGAGATCGCCGGCCTTCCAGTTACTGAGCCTTGTATCAGGAAAACTGAGAAGCCACCTCTGCATAAGGACTGCATCTGCAATATTGAAGCTTCCGTCAGCGTTGACATCTCCGTTCACCTCTGCTTCCACCAGTTTCAGCCTGTTATCAGGCAGAGTATTCACATTATCGAACTTTACTGTCGGATCCTTTCCGGCAGCGAGCGGATTGTCACAGTCATACATTGCAAGGCATATCACAGCATCCTTATCAAGTGTACCTTCATACTCAAACAGGAAGGTCTTTTCTTCACCATCACCAAAGCTGCCTTTTTCTATTCTGACTGGTTTTCCGAAGATGGATATCCTGTTTCCGCTTCTGTCAATAATCTCTGCACAGAGATCGATATTGAAGTAAGCCGGTGCAAGTCCGGTATTCTTTATCCTTACTGCAAGCTTATTGTCATAAAGTGCAGCGGATGTAACAGTGAAATTGTAGCCCAGTCTGTTGCACATCTCATCTATGACAGCCTTCTGCTCCTTATAAAAGCCGTAGCTGCAATTGCTGTCCTGATCCAGGGCAAAGATGGACATATGCGGTATCTCGATGGTCTCACGGAAATGATTCTCCGTCCAGTTCACATAGGAATATTCGTTTTCCCTGACAGTGTCCCTCATCCAGGCATATGGCCAGTAATTTTCACCGACTACCGGCATATTTGCCCTGTATGCAGGAAGGAGGCTCCATTCCGTATTGGGTATTGAGATCAGACCATCATCACGCTTGGTTATGCCGATAGAGAGCGCATATTTATATATCTCTCCCCTCGCATTGGAAGGGAGAACCAGCAGCGTCTTATGAAAGGCATCTGCATAACAGTCAAGCATATCCTTCTGGATCTCAAGAGAAGGCATATATTCACCTATTGCAAAGGCGTTATGCCATTCTCCGAAATCGCCGAAGGGCCTTACATCGATAAATTCAACTCTGGGATCGCCGTCATACTTTTCCGCCAGTGCCACCGCAAAATCCTTGCAGGCTTGCAGATAGACCGGATCATCCCACTTTGGAAATTCTATTTCAGACGAAGGATCCTCCTTCTTCGGCGCTTTATTCTTCTTTGCGCCTGCATCATATACCCACTGAGGCACATAGTCCTCGTTCAGATAGGAGGAAAACGGCATTATGCGTATTCCATAGGTCATCCCCTGCTTCTCACAGGCTTCAAGCATCTCATCTATCTCGTCCCAGTTATATACTCCCCTGGCCGGATTCAGATCATTCCAGTGAGGAGAACCGCTGACTATCGTCACAACATCCCATGCACGGTTATCTGCCGAGCCGCCAATGCCGTATTCAAAATCCGGACTGAGCATATACGGTGTATATGCTGTCATAACAAAGCCCTTATGGGGATTTGCCACGGCCTTTCCCGAGGGCTGTGCCTTGTATACAGCTGTAGGCGTACCAAGCACAGGAAACTCCTCAATAACTATGGGCTTTTCCGTAGGAAAGAGCTGCTCACTTACCATTTCCGCCAGTTTTTCCGCACCCAGCGCATTGAGATGCAGCTCATCCGCAGTATAATATTCCTTCATCTCGAAATACATATTATCCAGAGATAATTCAAGCCACGGCCGGAACAGATCAATGACTCCGGTCTGCTCAGCCTCCGCCAGTTCATCTATGGTCTCACCGAACCAACGGTACTCCGGCAGCGGATACCTGGCAGTGTCACTTTTCATGCCATGCTGCTTAACGAGAAAGACCTTCATCCCCTTCGCTTTTGCCCGGCGGATCATGTCAGTCATATTTGCTTTATATCCGGACGGATCAGGAGCAGCTGTATTCTGCTTTGCATAATCATTGATGCCAACGGCCAGCAATAGTATATCACCGCTTTTTCCGTAATGCTCGGCGGTGTTGAACAGATAGTCACGCATCTCCCCTGATGATATACCGCTTGCCGAGATGTTCCTGACATCATATACATCCGTATCGATATAATTGCAGAGATACTGTCCCCAGCCACGGGCTGCATCAGCCGGCACATTGTAATAGCTTGCAGCAGTTGAATCGCCTCCTATCCAGATAGTCGGCTTTGTGACCGTCCCCGTTGAGGTCTGCTCGATCTCAATTGCACTTATTGAGAACTCCGTTCCCACACCTGAGCCTGCATATATATTCAGCTGGCCGTCAGTAACAGGTATCGTAAAGGAATCCACAGCATTGCTGCCTGTAAGAAAGAAGAGCTGTGGAACACCTTCTGCGGAGATAGTTGTCGACCGGACATCGCCGGTAGTGACGGTTATCTTGTAAACTCCGGCCGGCAGATCCACATTAAACATATGCCCTGCAACACCTGAGTTGAACCGTACTGCATCCGATAAAGCGCCGTTTCCGCCGGCCGCAACATCTTCCACTGCATCCGTATTCGCAAAGCCGTAGCCTCTTGACGGATCATAGCCTACCGACGCAGATACTCCGGTATATCCCTCTGCCGCACCAAGTCCGCCAAGATCGAATCTCCTTGTGATGAGCGATACGGCTTCTGTTCCGGTTTTCAGTGGTACGTTCAATATAGCCATTGAAGCGGCAAGTACAGCTGCAAGACATCGTTTCATACAGATCAGCTCCTTCTCTAAAAGTATTATCAGGCGTTTTTAATGGATATGATTTTTTACATTATATCATTATATTGCAATAAAATCAATAACAAACTGTTAATTGCCAGGATCTGCACAGTATGGCTCATTAGCCACGGAGCGGATGTGGCTGTCAGCTCTATGAACGGGCTGTCCCTCAATTATACAGTTTTCCATATCGTTTGCAGCCGGAGCTTGACACAAAACGCTCAATCTGGTATAATAATCAGGATAATTTCAAATCATTTTATCTGCTTCCCTGCGAAGCACGACATTTCAGGAGGTCCTATCAAAATGAAAAATCAGATCATTGCTAAGTCAGCAGCTATAATTATGGCTGCATCAATGTCACTCGCCCTCGCATCCTGCGGAGACAGCGAAAGCTCTTCCAAGTCCGAAAAGAAAAGCTCCAGCACCGTCAGCGAAACTGAGGCTCCAACAGAAGCTGAGGAGCTCAT
>JAAYBK010000460.1 GCA_012718885.1 Ruminococcus sp.
AGAGGAGTACAATGTGACCCTGCTTGTAGAGACCAACGGCGCTTACAGCGATACTGCACGCCTTGCAAGACTGCTTGAAAAGGTAGACAGCCGCAAGGTGGCTGCCCTCTGGGATATGCATCACCCCTATCGCTTCGGCGGAGAGTCTCCGGAGCAGACTGTTGCAAATCTGGGCGAATACATCAAGTTCATACAGGTAAAGGACAGTATCGTAAATGCCAATGGTGATGTAGAATACCGTATCATGGGCAGCGGTGATGTTCCTGTAAAGCAGATGATCGCTGCACTGGAGAGCATCAACTATAATGGCTATATCTCACTTGAATGGGTAAAGCGCTGGGCAAGAGACCTCAGTGATGCAGGTATAGTTATTCCTCAGTTTGCTGAGTACATGGCTCCTTACAAGAAAAAGCACAAGCATTCTCTCCAGACTAATATGAGGGGCGACGGACAGTATCCCTGGCCGAAGGAGAGGATACTCAATTATACCTTCCCGGATATACTTGACCGTATCTGCGAGCAGTTCCCGAACCAGTATGCTTTCCGCTATACTGAGCTTGACTATACACGTACATATCCCGAATTCAGGGATGATGTTGATACATTCGCACGTTCACTCCTTGCAATGGGCGTAAAGAAGGGCGATCACGTTGCTATCTGGGCTACAAATGTTCCTCAGTGGTACATCACCTTCTGGGCAACAACAAAGATAGGTGCAGTTCTTGTAACTATGAATACCGAGTACCGTATCCACGAGGCAGAGTATCTGCTGAGACAGTCTGATACAAATACCCTTGTAATGATCGACGGTATCAAGAACATCAACTATGTTGATATCATAAAGGAACTCTGCCCCGAGCTTGAGAACTGTGAGCCGGGTCAGCTTGAATGTGCAAGACTTCCATACCTCAAGAACGTTATCACCGTTGATTCCGAGAACAAGGGCTGCTATACCTGGGAGCAGGCTGTTGCGCTCTCAAAGAGCGTTCCCTATTCACAGGTAGAGGCTGTAAGGAAGACTATCGATATCCACGATGTTGCAAATATGCAGTACACATCCGGAACAACAGGTTTCCCCAAGGGCGTTATGCTCACACACTACAATGTTGTAAATAACGGTAAGGCTATAGGAGACTGCATGGATCTTTCCACAGCAGACCGTATGATGATACAGGTGCCTATGTTCCACTGCTTCGGAATGGTTCTTGCAATGACAGCATCTGTTACACACGGCGTAACAATGTCACCTATAACAAGATTCTCCCCGAGAAAGGGACTTCACTGCATAAATCAGGAGAAGATAACCTGCTTCCATGGCGTTCCTACAATGTTCATCGCTATGCTTGGACACGAGGATTTCGAAAAGACTGACTTCTCCTACATGAGAACAGGTATCATGGCCGGCTCACCTTGTCCTATAAAGACAATGGAGGAAGTTATCGAGAAGATGCACATGTCTGAGATCTGTATAACCTACGGTCAGACAGAGGCTTCTCCGGCAACGACCATGAGCAAGACCACAGACTCTATCGAGCAGAGAGTAAATACTGTCGGCGGCCCGATCTTCGGAGTAGAGTGCCGCATCGTTGATCCTGAGACAAATGAAGTTCTTCCTGACGATGTTGACGGAGAGTTCGTTGCAAGAGGCTATAATATAATGAAGGGCTACTACAAGATGCCCGAGGCTACAGCAGCAGCTATCGACAGCGAGGGCTGGCTCCATACAGGAGACCTTGCAAGAAGGCGTTCAGAGGACGGCTACTTCAAGATCACAGGCCGTATAAAGGATATGATAATCCGTGGAGGAGAGAATATCTACCCCAAGGAGATCGAGGACTTCCTCTATACATATCCCAAGGTTAAGGATGTACAGGTAATAGGTGTTCCTGACGCTGACTACGGTGAAGAGATAATGGCTTGCATTATCCTTCAGGAGGGAGAGAATGCTACGGAGCAGGAGATCAAGGATTTCTGCCTTGCAAGAATGGCAAAGCACAAGTGTCCGAGATACGTTGACTTTGTTGACGGCTTCCCGATGAATGCGGCAGGAAAGATACTGAAGTACAAGATGAGAGAGCAGGCTGTAGAGAAGCTGAATCTCCACAATGCAAACAGCATTGAGACTGCATAATTGAGAATATAGTCCGGAAATGGCTTATATTGCTGTTTCCGGACTTTTTTATTTACATTCGCTGGATTGTGTGGTATAATACAGACATGATAAAGTACCTTTAAAGGAGGTAAAAAATGAATAAATATCTGAGCAAAGCAGTTTCCGTACTGTCGGCAGGAGCTATGACCTTACCTGTTATCGCTCCCCTGTGCTCCGGTGCAGGCTTTTTGGCAGCGGAGGTATCGCATCTGACGGAAAATGGCAACGAAAATCATTTCGGTACATCCGATTATTCACTGTCGCTGCCGCAATTCGTATACAGCAACGGCGAGGGCAGTAATGAGCTTATAATGAGACCTAAATACGGCAGCAGCAGTTCTTCCGCTGCCGAGGAGTTTCCGGCTTCGTTTGATATGAGAACGGACGGCTCACTTAACGGTGTGAAGGATCAGGGGCCATACGGAACCTGCTGGACACATTCCTCTGCTGCCAGTGCAGAATCCAGCGTTATGGCAATAGATCCTACAGTAGATCTTTCCGAGATGCATACGGCCTATTTTACATATGCAGGCCCCATGCAGAAGGGATATGACAGTTCTCTTGAATACTATGAGATCCTTGACCTGGGAGGCAAGGCTTCTGATGTTGTAAATCTATGGTCACAGTGGATGGGACCTGTAAGGGAGGAAAAGCTCCCATACGGCGATCCTGAGATCTTTGCGAAGCAGGAAATAAGAGATCTCTGCAACGAGGCGGATTATCATCTGAGAAATGCATATCTCTTTGATCTTGAGAAGGATCATTCCAACTTTGAGGATGTGAGCCAGACGATAAAGTCCTTCATCTACAATGGAAATGCGGTTGATGCTTCGTTCTATGTGGATGAGATAGGATATTATAGTTACTCATACAATTCGTATTATACCAGACTGCCGCAGAGGCTGGCCAATCACGCTATAACTATCGTGGGTTGGGATGACAATATGCCTGCCGACCACTTCAAGGGTACTCCTGCCGGAGACGGAGCCTGGCTCTGCCGCAACAGCTGGGGACTGAATTACAATGACCAGGGCTTTTTCTGGATATCATACTATGATAAGAGCCTTACGGATTTTGCAGTGTATGAGCTTGACGACAAGGACAACTTCAAGAAGAACTACCACCACGATACCTTCACTCCCGTGCAGTCCATGTCTGCATTTGATGAGGGAGATATCAATGGAAAGTCATACTGTGCAAATATATTCAGGGCTGAGAATAATGAAACGATAAAGGCTGTATCTACATATGCAGTGAATCCGGATTCCGAGATCGAGATATACATATATACAGGCCTTACCAATCCGACGGATCCTACCTCCGGAGAGCTTGCTTCATACAAGAAGATAACATCGCCGCTGACGGGCTGTATCACCATAGATCTTGATGACTATGCGGACGTTGAGACTGGTGAGGATTTCTCTGTTGTTGCAGCTATCTACAATGAAGATACACCATATGTCATCCCGGTAGAAACTGCGATGTACGTTCTGAACGATGATGATGAGTCTCTGTATGATATCGGCGGCAGCACATCAGAGGAGTTCATAGACAGGTATACCGGCAGAGGAGAGAGCTTTTTCAGTGCTGACGGAATGAGCTGGACAGATACGATTGACGATCCTTATACTTACTCTGAAGAGGAGGAGCAGGAGATAATCAGCAGCCTCAGGGAAGACCTTTTCTATGGTCTGGAGCCCGAGGATACGGAGTTCATCTATGAATCAGAGACGTCTTTTGCTATGTTCAAGAATCTCTTTGACAGCGGAAGCGTTCATGTAAAGCTTGGCAATATCCCGCTCAAGGTGTTTACTGATCCAAAGGGAACGGTGGAGTTCTCCCGACCTTCCGGAGAGGTGCCTGCCGACAGCTATGTTACTCTCAGAAGCCCTGAGGGGGAGCAGATATATTACAGCATCAACAACGGCGACATAATGGAATACAGTACCGAGCCTGAGCCTGAGAAGATAAAAGTAACTGAGACGATGACCATAGGCGCATACACGAGCAGTGGTGCATACAGTGAAAGGACATACAGTCCGGTGAAGGCACAGCTCTCGGCGCTGTATGTGGATACAGATGAGAATAAGCCTTATTGCAGGCCTGCAAAGAGAATAAACGAAAGCCTGTACGAGGTGACTATGGAGGCTTATGATGAGGGCGTTAAGTTAATGCCTGTCGCTTCAGGAGATACAGTTATAAACGGCGGTGCTGTCAAGCCCTTCGAGTTCGGAGAATGGACAGAGGTGGAGATGGGAGTCACAACAATGACCTTTGACCTGAAGAAAGAGGGGGCGATCGATAATACCGTTGAGGTAAGGATCATCAACAGTCCCTTCTATGTGGATCTGGAAGATGAAGTGCTCTATTACTACAGCGCAGACGAAGTGTACACCAAGGACGGCAGACTGATATCTGACGAATCATATGTAGGGGATCTGACCGGACAGACTGTAAGGGTTATTGCCGGCGGCAAGGAAATTGAGTGGAAGATCCCCGAGCGAAGCGAACTGCCTGATCTTGAGATAGATACAATGAGTGAAACTCTGGGCTTCATCCCCAATGATATGGCTGAGCTCCTGGAAATAGCGCCGAAGGCTGATCCGGAAGAGGAAGACTTTGCCGCTCCGACGTACAGACTTGTGGACGGTGCATGGATAAATTCCGGCATGGTGATGAACAAGGCTATCAAGATCATCCCCGGCGAGACACTGACCTTCAGGCTAAGAGAAGGAAACGGAAAATTCGCAAGTCTTCCCGTAACGATAGAAGTGCCGCAGGCTCCTGACGCACCGGATATTCTTCCGGAGTACCGCCAGGAGGGCATGGAAATGGTCTTTGATGACTATGATTACGAAATTGCAAGGACCGATCAGGGCATGGATATAAGTTTTGAAGAATATGCAGAGAAACTTGGATATAAGAGCACGGAAGCCTGCCTGGATATCGTTGCCGCCCGTCTTGGAGCAGAAAGTGATATAGCCAGAGCAGTAGGATACGGCAGCTGGAACAATGAGTCTTCTTATCCTTTCGGGCAGCAGCTCCTTATAAGAAAAGCAGCTACAGATACCGAATTTGCGTCAAAAGCGGTGGCAGTTAAGTATTGGGAGAAGGGCGATGTGAACAAGGACGGAACTGTTGACGGAAGCGATGCAACTATCGTTCTGAAGCATTTCGGCCGCATAATGCATTTTCCCGATCCGGTGATACCGGAGGAGGATCAGTACCTTGGTGATATGAATGGCGACGATGTTATCGACGGTACCGATGCAACGCTTATCCTGCGAATATTCGGCCAGAGACTTGCTGCTATGACAAAGGAATGACAGCCGGAACCGGCTGAATAAAAATGAGCAGGAGAACAAACTGTTGACAAATCCTACAAAGCCGAGGGGCTGTAAATAGATGGAAATTGTAACAGTTGGGCATTAGGTATAAAAGAAAGACGCTGAATTTGTGAAATAAGAGTGAAAATGACTTTTACCGTTTTGTAACTTTTTGATTTTGAGGTTTTGATTTATGTAATTATTACCGAAGAAAAGCTGTTGAAAATGTACAACGTGCTCAAAAAATGTTAAAGAACGATTCAAATCATTGACTTTGCAAAAAAAATACTGTATATTTGATATACGAAAGCAAACGGTTCTGGATTGCGTGCGGAGTTATCCGCAGGTTAACCGCACTGCGGAGCAAAGCAGCATGAAGGATCAGCCGATAAGGACGGTTGCTTCAATGACAAAAGTCGATCAGGCTGCTTCAAAAACAGCCACTATCCCGTAAGACGGCAGGAAAGCCGTGCTGAAGATGAGGACATTCATCGGAAACGACCGGAAAACTGTCCCAAGGGAAAATCAATTCAAACATATTATGCTTCAAGGAAAGTGTAATATACATATTTAAGGAGGAAAAATCTCATGAACACACTTAAGAGAACATTAGCTTTAGTAGCTACACTTGCTATGGCTTCCACAGCATTTGCTTCATGCGGCAAGGATGATTCTTCATCTTCTTCTGAGGCTACAACAGCTGCAGACGCTGCTACAGAGGCTCCTACAGACGACAACGGCGGCGAGCCCGCTACAGACGCTCCTGCTGACCCGGACAACAACGGCGGCAGCGCATTTTCTGATGACCTCGGTGAGGTTAAGCTCGCTACAGGCGGCGATCAGTTCACAGTAGTTGCTTGGAACGATCAGGACGTACCGAAGCTCCTCGAGAACTGGGGCAAGTTCGGCGGCGACACATCTAAGAACAACTTCATCTCCTTCGGTGTAGGCGGCGGCGATGCTTCTGAGAAGTATGACGCTCTCTTCCAGTCCGGTGATGACCTCGATGTTTACTTCTGTGAAGCTGACTGGGCTCTCAAGTACATCAACGATGACACAAAGACAGCTGCTCTTGAGGACCTCGGATTCTCAGAGGCTAACTTTGCTGACGTATATGACTACACAAACGAGATCGGTAGAGCTACAGAGGGCGCTAACGCTGGTAAGATCGTTGGTGCTTCATGGCAGGCTGCTCCTGGTGGTTTCGCTTACAGAGCTGACCTCGCTAAGGAGTATCTCGGCGTAAACAGCCCTGATGAGATGCAGGCTAAGATCGAGGGTTGGGACAACTTCGTTGCTGCTGCTACAACAGTTGCAGAGGCTACAGAAGGTAAGGTTGCTCTCGCTGACTCACTCGGTGGTATGTGGCAGGTATTCGCTGCTAACAGAACACAGCCATGGCTCTCTAACGGCAGACTTACATTCGATTCTTCTTGCGAAGACTTCGCTAAGATCGCTAAGACTCTCTGGGACAACGGCGGCGTAACAAAGAACGGTCAGTGGACAGATTCTTGGATCCCTGCTGGTCAGGACGGCACATGTATGGGATACTTCGTATCTACATGGGGCTTCGGTAAGGAAGCATTCTTCGGCCAGGCTTCTTCTAAGTCACACGGCCAGTGGGCACTCTGCGAAGGTCCTGCTCCTTACTTCTGGGGCGGTACATGGATCGTTGTTAACCCCAAGACAGATAACGCTGATCTTGCTCAGTCCTTCATCTTCAACTCAACAGTTGACAAGGAAGCTATGAAGGAGTACGCTCTTTCTAAGCCTGACTATGTAAACAACAAGGTTGTTATGCAGGAGCTCGTTGATGCTAAGACAGATCCTGATAGCTATGTAACAGAGAACCTCGGCGGACAGAACTACTTCGAAGTTCTCCACGAGAATGCTAAGGCTATCAACCTCAAGGGACTCATCACACCTTATGATGCTCTCGTTAAGGGCAAGTTCCTCGATCAGGTAACTAAGGTTTACTGTGAGGGTGGTTCTTACGAGGATACAATTTCCGCAGCAATGGATGATGTTCTTACAGTAAATCCTGACCTTGGCTAATTCGTATCTTGGTAAAACCTGCTAAATAATTAAGCTTATAATAGTTGCCTATAGGATTTATTCTATAGGCAGCTATTTATAATCTTTAAACAAATCTAACGAGAGGGTGTGTGCTTATGGCATCAGCTGCCCAGAGACGAATTAAATCAATCAGCTATGCTAAATATGGCTATATTTTTATATTGCCGTTTTTTCTTGTTTATTTCGTTTTTCAACTTTGGCCGTTGATTAACACATTTATCGTTGCCTTCCAGGGCAACCAGTCCAAGACCGGAGATTGGGTAGGACTTGAAAACTTCAAGACTCTCCTTCAGAAGGTCAACTTTACATCACAAGACAATAAGATCGCTCTTAACCTCGTACCTTCTTCAGATGAGGAGTACGCTGCTGCGATCGCAAAGAAAACAAATAATGCTATCCACAAGGAGTTCATTGAGTCATTCAAGCATACTCTCGTACTCTGGATAGGTAACTTCATTCCCCAGATCCTGCTTTCACTTTCACTTGCGGTATGGTTCACAGACGCTAAGCTGAAGATCCCGGGAAAGGGCTTCTTCAAGGTTGTTATGTATATGCCTAACATCATCACAGCTGCTTCTGTTGCTGTACTCTTTATGTCACTTTGTTCAGAAGATAAGTATGGCGCATTTAACCAGTTGTTCCACAAGATAGGTATAGTAAAGACACTGGATGGTCCGAAGGCCGACGTCGTTCACCTTGTAGGCGGACAG
>JAAYBK010000035.1 GCA_012718885.1 Ruminococcus sp.
AGGGAGCTTCTTCCCTCCACAAAAGCGGTCAGGTCGTCGGGCAGCTCAAAGTATTCCATTGTTGTTGCGAGGACGAATTGTCCCGGCAGGATAAGATATGTATCTGTAGTTATGGTACGGTATTTTATCTCTTCACCGAGAGTTATTATCCCGGATGAGGTATCCTCAACGACACTGAAAGTGTTTCCCAGCCTTATGTCAAAGCTTGCAGGCTGGATCTGTTCTTGTGTCATAGGACTGATCTTTAGTGTTCCCTCAGCGAGCATCCGAGTTATAGTCTTATCGGACAGGATCATTTCAATGCCTCCTTGAATTAGTCTGTTTCAAGCGATCTTATAATTGTGGATTAAAAAATCCCCGTACAGTAAAACTGTACGAGGACGAAATTACTCGTGGTACCACCCCGGTTCACCGGCATTCGCCGGCCTCAAAAGCTGTAACGGGCACACCCGACTGAGGCTATTCATTACTTCACCGCAGCAACTCCCGAAGGTAAGTCTCTGAAAAGGCATTTTTCCTCGCACCTACCGGAAAATCTCTGAATATGCCTTGCTTTCAGGTTTGATTCGTTCATCGTTTTTTATATGATACCACAACAAGGGGGATATGTCAAGTAGGAATGAATTGTTAATAAATAAAAATTATACGCTGCCTATTGACTTTTGTTTGCCAGAGTTGTATAATATTATATGTTAATTGCTGATGTGGCACAGTCGGTAGCGCAACGCCTTGGTAAGGCGTAGGTCGTCGGTTCAAGTCCGATCATCAGCTCCAGTGGGCAGCCCCCACGGACAGGTTCGCGTCTCAGTAAAACTGGGATGCGAATTTTTTTCGCATATTGGAGTTATACGTTAGTTATTGAGGGAACCCCTTTTGAAAAAGGGGTTCCCTCAAACTCCCTTCCTAAAACTTTCAGTTTTAAATTTTCCCCAGATAGGGCGCAACCCATGTATTACTACATGGGCTTTTTAATTATCATGCGCCCTATCTGGGGAAAATTAAGATTAAAAGTCTTTGGAAAGGGGTTCGGGGAAGAACCTTTCCTCAGAAAGGTTTTCCCCGAGTATCTGATATATACTGTTATATAGGTATCACACATATTGGCACCGGAGTTTTTTCTGTAAGATCAAGCCAGAGCGATTCACAATACATTCCAGAGGATCGCTATTCCACTGTATATATTTTCAGCGGTAACTGCCGGCTCGTTATTTCGGCCTGCTTCTTCGCTGTCAACTGTCTTTTCCCAGATGTATCCCTCATAGTAGGATTCAACAGAACCGAGAGTATAGGCAAAGTTCTGCTCAACATCCCTGTTGCCGCAGCAGCTAAGGCTGCGAGCCTGACTTTTCTTATTCATTTTTATCTTCGCTGCCACCTGTTCTTTTGAGCAGGATCAGTCCGGCGAGACTGAGTATAGAAATAGCCCACATATATGCCGGTATCTCATTGCTGCCTGTTTTCGGGGAATCCACATTCTTAATAGTAGTTGCAGCTGTAGTAGTTGTTGTGGTGGTTGCTGTTGTGCTTGTAGCGGGCTCCGTTGCAGGCTCTGATGAATATTCAAAGCCGTCGTAATCAAGGTCGGCAGGCTTGCCATTATATTCAATGCTGAGCACTCCTGAGAATGATCCGCTGTAGCCGGCAGGGATATCGAATGAACCTGTGTCGGAGAATGTTTCGCCGGCTGCTATAGAAACAGCTTTGCTGTAGGTGTAAACAAGCTCGGATGTGCCGTTCTTATAAACCTTTACATTAACAGTGGCATCGTCCGCATCAGCAGGACTTGTGTTTGTAACAGAGAACGCAGCGTCAGCCTTCTGGCTTCCGGGAGTAAGGTCAAGCTTACCGCTGAATGAAGTAACATCTCCTTCTACGGAGAACTCTGCTGAATCAGAGGAGAGCTCCATGCCGTCCTGAACTACCGAGGCAGTTACTTTGTAATCGCCGTCAGTAAGCTTTCCAGAAGCGATAGCGTCAGAATAGTTCATAGCTTCGTCCGGATTTACTGAGCCTACACTGTGTTCAAATGCAGCTTTTTCTGTGCCGTTTGAATCGAATACCCTGACGTTCAGGATAAGGTCGTTCTCTGTCATCGCTTCGCTGTTGTTATAAACGATGCTTGAAAGGTTTATCGGTTCCTTGAGAGAGTAGCGCATCTTGTCACTGTTTACGATATTTTCGATACTCTTTTCATTAGCTATTTTGAATCCGGTCTCGGCAGAGGCGATCACCTTGTCATTCTTTTCCCAGCTTATAACCGCCTTATAACGTCCCACTGTATTCTGCGGCACCTGCCACTCTGCTGAACTGAGGAACTTTGTATCTGCTGCAAGGAGCTGTCCGGGAACTGAAGCCAACTCAACTGTTTTATTGTCGAATTCATCATAGATATCGATAGTCATATCTGCTGTTCTTCCGAATGGTGCAGAGAGAGTATCAGTATCTATCTCAACAGCATCTCCATATGAATAGAGCTTTTTATCGGTGTTGATGCTGGTTATGAGCTCTGTATCTGCAAAGGGCATGATGTACTCCTTGCTGACGTTATTTGCCTTGTCGACCGCAAAGATATGTACGTACTGAGGCTCGGACATATCCTCAGGCTCAGCAGATACCACAGCTCTGCCGCTGGCATCGGCCGGGATGACATCGAGGATGAACTCCCTGGTCTCATCGTATTCTACGAGCTCAGGGCTGGGCTCGCTGCTCTCATTTACCTTCACGACAAAGCCTGCAAGTCCGCTCAGTGCAATGTGCTTTCTTGTATTTGAAAGAACATTTTCAGAATCGCTGTTTGTAGGATTAGCACTTATATAGTATTCATATTCGGTCTCATTATCCGAGGAGCTGACGCTGATCTCAAGCTTTCCGTCCTTATTGGAGGAGGATATGAGTTCAGGTGTATCCGGAGCGTCGATGTCATAGAATGAAGCATCTTTGGCAGTTGTCTGCTGAGAGATCTGATAGAGATAGAAGAGTGTATTTGCAAGTATTTTTCTCTCATCATCAGAAGCCTGTCCGGTACTGTCTCCGGTCTGTATCATACCGAGATTGTTCTTTGTACAGAGATAGAAGCCATCGATACCTCCTGATTCAGGATCGATATCCTTTCTGGTGTTCAGGGTTATCCATTCGGTTCCGTCTGTGATGAACTGGCCTGATGTATGAGTATTCGGAACAGTGAGGTCGCCTCTTATAGTCCAGGGGTAATTGGTAAGGGTACCCAGCTTAACGACTGAGACAGATGTTGTTCTGAAATTGCCGAAGCCGTTGCTGACATGAAGACCGGTCTGCTCATCAAAGCTGTTGAAATTGACATGGCCGAGATATCTGTTCATCGTATCATGTCCGAACAGAACGCCTCTTCCGCTGTCGATGAACTTCTGGATCTCAACTGCCGCAGCAGAGCTCATGTCATAGCCGCTGTTGCAGTCGGATGAGCCGAAGAATATAACATCGTACTTCCAGCTGCCGTCCTGATTAAGGAGGTACTTTGCAGGTTCTGAGTTGAAGGAAGAGATGTGTACCGAATCGATGTCAAATATGCCTTTTCCGGCAGGAGTTTCGGTATCGCTTATGGTATTGTTCATCCAGTCTGCCAGATAAGCTCCGGCAGGGTAGACGTTCAGTACGTTGATATGCTCTTCTTCGTTCCAGATAGAACGTGGTTCCCAGCCTGCGTGGTTGGTTCTTCTGTAAAGCTGATAGCTGTAGCTTTCAGCATCGTTGCTGATATCGTTCCAGGAAAGGTCGATCATGTTTTCCTTTTCCTCATTGATGTCACTGTTCAGGATAAGATCCTGGACAGGCTTGTCAACGACCTTCAATGTGCGTTTGCCTTCTTTAATGAGGCTTCCGTCCTTATCGAAGAGCTTTGCGTAAACATCGTAATCGCCAATATCCTTAACGTTGAATTTGAGCTGCTGCTCGCTCTTGTAGACCGGGAAGATCGCCTTGCCATCGAAGTAAGTGACAACGCCCTTTTCAAGTGAAACGTCGAAAGAATCCTGAGTCAAAAGCTCTTCGCCGCTGTAGACTGACATTTCAACCTTGCCGTCAAAAATGTCGTTTGAGAAGTAGTTTATCTCAGCTCCGGCGGAGACTTCGGTCTCATTTCCTGCATACAGATAATAGTCGCTGAGTACAGGGCCGAACCAGGTTATCTCGAACTGAGTTTCTTCGCTTTCATCCTGCTTTTCCTGGATGACAGGAGCGTCGATCACATTGAAGTTTGCTGATCTTCGGCAGACCTCCTTGTTTTCATACAGGCATATTACCGTGACATCATATGTGCCGGCAGCAGAGGTATCAGGAGTGAAGGTCAGGGGACTTGCTGTTACGGTATTCTGTTCCGGTACAAGAACTGCATCGTCAACAGAAGAGGTTATAACATTTCCGTCTTTGGATACAACTGTCTTCATCCTGACATTGCGCTCCACATTGGTAGCGTAAAGAAGTGAGTATGATACGGCTGCATCTGTTTCACTGCCTGCTATGGCCGTATGGGGATCCAGCTCAACAGCAAGGTCTGTTATCTCAGTAGAATACTCCTCTTTTCTTTCCTGAACAGATATATTTATTCTCTGAGTTTTGAGCAGATTGTTTCCGTTATAGAGCTCCACAAGCACATAAATGCCTTCATTGCTGGGCTCGGAAAGCTTGAAATCAGCCGACTGGAGCTCAGCCCGCTTTTCACTTTCAGGGCAGCTTACCTTGGTTGAATTCTTATACACCTCATTTTCACCGTTGAAAACAGTGAATTTCAGATCCAGTTCAGCGTCATAGTTGCTTGTATATCCGATCGAGGTGGAGGCAGTTATGGATTTTGACTTTTCAGCGCTGGCAGCATTATCGCTGAGCACCGTATCAAAAGCAGTTATGCTGATCTTGTTTTCAAGGTCAAGCCTGTCCAGGAGCCTTATTCAAGGGAAGTAACATGAACACTGTCAGCAAAGCTGCCGTTATTTTTTTCTGCCTTGTACAGTTCGTCGACCACGTTGAAGGAATCTATATCTGAACCTGCTGCCTGTAACGCAAGATACTTGCAGATAGTTTTTTCAATGTTATTATCGGAATAGCTGTCAGTGATATTGTTTTCTATATAGCTTACAGGGCCTTCTAATATTGACATATCGAAGTTGTTTGTGCTGAGGAATCTTCCGACATTGAATACGACCATTGATGTGAGCACCGCATCGCTGTCGTTGGCTTCGGTATAGGAGAAGCCTCCGTCCTCATTTACAGCGCTGATAAGGTAGGAGCATATCTGTGCTCCGGAGATATCCTCGCCGGCGTAGCCTGTTTCGTTTATGGCTTCGAGAACAAGCACGGAATCCAGGACATCGCTGGAATAATCGGGGTAGAGCCCGAAGCCGCCGTCCTGGTTCTGACGTCCCTTCAGACTGCCGAGGTATTCGCTTTTCGCTGAGGCTGAAGCAAGCCGTGAGACCATATCTGTATTTCTGTATGATGCATTGTTTACTGCCCATTCAAGGTCAGCTTCGCCGATCTGCTCACCGGATGCTCTCAAGGCGATAAGAGCGTCTGTCGAGTCATTGATAAGCTCATTGCTGCCAAAGCTATTGTCTGGATTCTTTTGCGATTTAAGGTAGGCAACAGCATTATTGATGATATCGCTGCGAAGATCCCTATGATCGCCGGGCAGGGAGCCGTGGGTCTTTATGCCTATCATGGCACTGGTGTTCAGAGCTAATACAGAACTTAAGAAAACAGCCATTGCTTTTTTCTTTTTTCTGAATTTTATTCCTGCATGATTCAATTCACAATTCCTCCTGATATAGTTATTTACTGAGAACAGTAGTTTTATCGAACGCCATCCTTCGTTAAGATAAATAATAACATAATTATTATAAAGTGTCAATAATCTTTTTAAATAATACTTGCAGTATATTGCGGAATACGCCTATGAAAGTCCACTGTTTCAGAATGTTCTGATGTTTCCGGAAAAAAACACGGTAAATTCCATGGATCCAAGCAAAATAATGAGTTGACTTGCACTGAATATCCGGCTATAATAAAATAGGATGAAAGATCATTGTATACCTGACACAACATTATAATGCTGCAGCTTTACAAGCAGAGATATGCGCCTTTATTAAGGTATGACAATTATCCTGTATCCGGAATTTTTTAAAGGAGCCGCTACACAGCCATGATGAGCATAACCAGGGAGATAGATATATATACATCTGCTGCTCAGCAGATAGCTGAGGTGCATGAAGCAAGACTGATGCCCGGCGTTCAGCGACGCAAAAGAAATGAGAAGTAAGCTTGCACCAGATACTGAAAAAAGCACAATTAAAAAGCAGAGGATCCTGTTTATTACAGGGCTGATAGCTGTCCTGACAGGTCTGGGTATCCTGGGCTTTTTCGGTGTAAGGAGAATATATCGTGAGTATCAGAAGCAGAAGCTTCTGCGTGAGAATCCGGTGATTGAGATAGCTGACCTGAATATAAAAGCCCCTGTACTTGAAGGCACTGACAATGAAACGCTTTCAAAAGCGGCAGGTCATTTTGCCGGGACAGGGGATTTCGGGAAAGGAAATTACTGTATCGCCGGCCACAGTAGCACTATCTACAAGGAGTATTTCAATAACCTTAAGGATGCTGAGTCAGGGATGAAGATATATCTTTATGACAAGGATAAAAAGCGGTATACCTATATTGTAAAGGATAAATTTATCGTTGAACCTGATGAGACGTGGGTGCTCAGAGATTTTGGCGATGACAGGATCACTATTATCACCTGTACTGACAGCGGAGAGCAGCGGCAGGTCGTTGTCGGGAAAAAGTTTAATGAATAATTTTATTCTGCGATCTATTGACTTGACAGTGCTTTTGTGGTATAATGATGCTGTTAATGGGGCATTAGCGCAGCTGGGAGCGCATCACACTGGCAGTGTGGGGGTCAGGGGTTCGAATCCCCTATGCTCCACCAGAACAGAACCTGTGCCTCCTTTCAAGGGGGCATTCGTTTTACTCGTAGACTTTGTAGGGAGCTGTCGGTCTGCTTTTGCACACGGCAGCCATTTTTTATCCGGCTTATACATAATAATAAGAGCAATGAAGGCGTTTCTTCGGTATGAGGGAACGCTTGTTTATTTATCTGTCCTGAGCGATCGGAAAATTTTTTCAGAAATTGGTGAGAGTTTTTCTGTTCCTGTTACACTAAGTAGTAAATGAAGGTCAAAAGGCCTGCAGGCAGCATCTGCAAAAGATGAAGAGACTGACATTTCAGAAAGGGGCAAAACATGGATAACGGTGCAAGTAGCTACCGCCGTTTTCTTGAAGGTGAAAAAGAAGCAATTGTTGAAATACTAAGTGAATACAGCAGCGGACTTATTCTGTTTATTTACAGCATAACAGGAAACATAAGCCTTGCAGAGGAGATAACAGAGGATGTATTCTGTGAGCTCCTTCTCAAAAGGCCGGAATATAAAAGTAAAAGCAGCTTCAAAACATGGCTATACGCTATTGCACGCTATAAGGCGTTTCATTTTATGAAACGGCGAAAACGTTTTTCGGAGGTTCCTGTTGATGAGCTTTATGATATAGCCGGCAAGGAGGATCTTGAAAGATCTTACCTTCAGACTGAGCAGAATATACAGCTCCATAAAGCACTTGAAAAGATAAATGCAGAATATTCACAGGTACTGCACCTCACATTCTTTGAGGGGTTCAGCAATTCAGAAACGGCGAAGATAATGGATAAGTCAAACAGACAGATCGAAAATCTGATATACAGAGCCAAAAAGGCGCTAAAGAATGAGCTTGAAAAGGAGGGATTTGTATATGAAAAGCTATGAAGAAATGGCAGATAACATTCTGAAAAAATACAATGACCGCCTTGAACAGCGCAGGAAACGCAAGGCTATTATCCTACGGACAGCTCTTGGATGTACCGGAGTATGTGCGGCAGCAGTAATAGGGCTTTCTGTATGGAACAACGATTCTCTCAAAAAGGGACTTGAAGAGGGACCGGCAGTGGACAGCATCATAACTCAGACAGATAAGCCTGATAGTGCTGATACCACAACAGCTTCCCCCGGAGATAAGATCTGGACATATACCACCACTCTCAGTGGCACTGTTGATGAGCCGGCAGTAACAACAGCTTCACATGGCAGCGTTTCAACAGCTTCTGTCACCGGCAATGCACCCGTGATAATTACTACAAAGGCGTCAGGGAAAGCAAATACCAATGTTACTTCAGCAAGACCGGCTTCTGTTGTTACAACAAAAGCATCTGCACCGGTGATAGCTGTTACGACAACGGTATCGGAGCCTGATACCTACATTGAGAGGAGCTTTGATATGAAAAAATTACCAGCATTTTTAGCAGCACTGCTTGCTACAACTACAGTATCACCGGTTATTCCGTATGCAGCAGGAAATGATCTCCCGGTACCTATCATAACGCCGGATACTATTTTAAGTGAATACAGTATCGAGCGTGAAAGTGTAACTGCCATAGCTGCCGGAGAGTTTGATACAGACCTTAACGAAGACGGAAAGTTTGATATTTTTGACTGCTATGAGCTTTATCGTTCAGTCTGGAACATGGGAGCAACTGATGAGATGCGTGAAAAATGCAGACTCAATGCCGACTATGATAAAAACGGCGTAGTTGATCCGGCAGACTGCGAGTATCTCGTTTATTATTTTGGACTGTACAATGATATTTCCACTGATCTTTATGATCCGGGATACTACAAGGCGAACTGCCCTGATACCTACGGCTCCGTTCAGGACTTTATGAACGTCATTTCTGCAAATTATACTGTATTTACAGATGACGGTACCTGTATGATAAATTACAGTGACGTCAAGGATGAGCTTGGAGCACTGACCAACGGCAACGGAGACGGCAAGTCAAAAAGAAACGGAAAATACATCTGCGATGAGCTTGTGAGATATAAGGATATCAGCTCGTATTCGGATATTGAAAATTTATTTACTGATTATCTCTTCACAGAAATGGATTGCTTGCGTACAAACTTTAAGCTTGTAAAGAAGAGCTTTGACGGCGGTCTTGTTGATCTTGATGTCGATGCAGACGGTGATCTGTCAATTAAGGATATACTCTATATAATGATATACGTCGAGAACAATAACGGCACTTTCACCCACCAAGAAAAAAAGAATGTTGACGGACGCAGCGTCTGGGTTGATGTTACAGACGATTGGTGTATGGCTGAGCTGCCGGATGATATCGAACAGCGCTGTGCAAATATGGTAAGGGATTATAAGGCTGTATTCAATAACAAGAAAGAAGCCGGAGCATTCATGACTGATAAGTATGAAGTATGGATGGGGTCTTTCGGAGATTACATGACAGCATATTTCTTTGAGAACAAGCCACTGCTTTCTGATTATACCAAATATTCGTTCTACAAAGCACTTTATAAAAACGGCGAGTATTATCACATGGATGTAATGGTTAATGATTATATGAAAGACGTCGGAATAACCGAATCTGAAAATGTATTCAATGAGGCCTTGTTCAACAAGTATTTCTCAGCTTTCGTAAAGAATGTCGAAGCAGGAAAAAAGAGCGTACCGGATGTTAATTTTGACGGAAATATAGACAAATGGGATAATGTGGATATACAGCTCTACTTCCATGAGCTTTACGGTGAAAGAAGAGTGACACTCAATGGCAGATCTCTTTCAGATAAGACCGTTGAGAAGATCAGAACGAATTTTGACCTGAATGATGACGGCACAAGCGGTGATATTTATGATGCAATGATAGCAGAGTTCTATTATATGTACATAAACCTCCCGATGGGAGATAATGAGCCGACTGAGGAGTATTACAGATATAAAGAAGGCCGCTATTATGAAATGATAAAGCAGTCAGATATAGAGCGTACAGGTGACGCAGATAATGATGGACAGATGAAGATGAACGACGCAGTTCTGATCATGCAGTCTATCTCCAACGCTGATAAGTATGAGCTCACAGCAAGAGGCGGCTTCAATGCCGATATCTATGAGACCGGCGACGGCATTACACCTATGGATGCTCTCGCTGTCCAGAGAAAACTGCTCGAAAGCTGAAAAAAACAGTTCTGCCATGATTTTTACATAAGAGAATATGTTAGTTACTCGGGGAAAACCTTTCTGAGGAAAGGTTCTTCCCCGCCCCCCTTTCCAAAGACTTTTAATCTAAAATTTTCCCCAGATAGGGCGCATGGTAATAAAAAAGCCCATGTAGTGATACATGGGTTGCGCCCTATCTGGGGAAGATTTAAAACTGAAAGTTTTAGG
>JAAYBK010000461.1 GCA_012718885.1 Ruminococcus sp.
ATGGGAAAATACTGGACGGATATGCTGACGGATTATCTCGGAGCAGGCGCTGTGCCGGAGGAAAAATGGCTTGTCAGCGATCTTGTAAAGCTTTCCGGCTGTCTTCTGAACAAGCCTGACATTAATCTGTCTGCCGAAGATATCACAAGGTACGACCTGGACGGCGACAGCTGTCTCAGCGGCTTTGATCTCACTCTGCTGAGGAGTTTACTGCTGGACGGAAATGAGATGTGAGCGTATCGGTCATTCCGGACAGACAATGCAGCAGCGTCGTCCTGTATTGTTTGTCTCAACAGACGTTTTTGCTTTATAATTATCAATACTGAACAGCCTGCAAGCCCTCAGAACAATCTGTGGGCTTTTTTGTATAATTTGTGTAAAAAAGGCGAAATATAGACAATATAAGGCTCTTTGCCTTGACATGGAGACCCAAAACGGATATAATGTAATATGTATTCCTGTGCATAGCAGGAGATCGGAGGGAAAATATGCTAAAGAAAATAATTATAAATACATTCTTCGGTGCCGCAGCAGCAATAACCGCTGTGATAGGCGGCCTGACCGCTAATGCAACAACTGTGGATGACGTAATGGCAGAGGCCCGCAAATGGGGCTACCCGGAAAGCACTATCCAGGATGCCTACAACTACTATTTGCAGGATCCGGACAGCTACGATTCCGATGACTTTGACCTTGCTATCGAAAAGCTCCGCAGCGCCGGGGGCAATCTCATAACAACAGGTCCTCAGAAGACCAATAATACCACGACCACTACTGCTGTACAGACCACAGCTGCTGCCCCTTCCACTGACAAGAACGACAGCACTGTTACTACAACTGCCGGCAGTGAGCCTGCTCCTGAGCAGCAGGAAACGGATATTATAACGCTTACAATGCCGGACGGCTCTACCTTCACAAGGATCAGCAAGAAGGACTTCATAAAGCTCTCCTACAAGGAGAAAATGGACTATATCAGCACTTTCACTCCACAGCAGCAGCAGATAATCATCGACAACCTCTCCCCTGAGGAGTACCGCAGTCTGCTGAAGCAGCTCCCTTCGGATCAGAAAATGGAAGTCATCGAAGACCTCTCCGGAGCTGTTGAGGCTATGGGCATGAATCTTACCGTTGAAGAGCTTACCGATGATTCCCTGTCCGTTGCAATGAGAGATGATGACGGCGTGCTTATTGGCGTATCAAATGCAGGCTCACTCGTCGAGGATACCGGATATGACAGACGAAGCATTTTTGCCGCTGCCGGTGTACTTTTCTTTATCGCTGCAGCTGCCGCACTTATAGTTATCCGCAGAAGCTTCAGAAACGATCAAACAGGAGACAATAATGAATAAGAATAAGAAAAACAGCTATGTCCTCATTCACGTTGCAACACCGTTCATAGTGCTTGCAATGTGCATAGGGATACTCCTTATCATATCAATAAAACCATCTGACAAGCTGAAGGTGTATAAAAATCTCATTTTCATGGACGAGCTCAAGCTAAATCCCGATGATGAAAGCATCGGCCTTAAAATTAAGGATAATAAGATCATCGAGGACTACAAGGGCACTACCTCTGAGGACGGTGAATTCATCCGCCCTGCTTACGGTGAGATGTACGCTGTGATGAAGAGCAGCGGCTTCGACCTGAGCGTCCCTGTCTACTGGGGAAGCAATATCGATCTATTTGAAAGAGGCGCCTGCCAGGGCTCCGGCTCCGTGATAATCGGTGCAGAGGGAAATACTGTTATCAGCGCCCACGAAGATACTTTCTTCTCCGAGCTCTCAAAGCTAAGGAAGGGCGACACCGTTACCCTTTCCACAAACTACGGCGAATTCACATATACCGTGAGAGAGCTCATCTCCTTCAAGAAGGACAACAACAAATATGTCAGTCCTTCAAAAGACACAAGGCTGACCCTTTATACCTGTAAAAAGGATATCCTCGGTTCAGCTGATGAGCGTATCGGAGTTATCTGCGATCTCACAGAAAAGAAATTCTACACTGCGTTTAAGGAGGACGAGGAGCAATGAAAAAAGTAAGCACCTATCTTCCGTCCCTGATACTCTCGATATTCCTTGTCCTTGCATTGTGCGGAAGCCTGGCAATGACAATATTCGATATCAATGTTACTGCAAAGAAGGCAAAGGCTCTTTCAGAAAAGAAGGAGCTCTCCTCAAAGGTCATCACTCAGCTCAACAAGCATTACCGTGAACAAGCTGCCGCAACAGGCATCCCTGCAAATGTTTTCATGGACAATATCTCCGAGGAGTATATCGATTCCGTTATCGATGCCTATATAGACGGCACCTTTACATCAATGAAAAAAGACCGCAGCCTTAATGTACAGGTCCCGAAAAATCCCGCTATGGAGGAGGCTCTCGAAACCTTCTTCAGCGATTATGCCGACAGCATTGGCTACGAAAAAAATGAGGCCTTTTACAAGAAGCTGGACAATACAAAGATCAATGCATATAAGAATATCGGAAACAGCTGCGATGTTTTCAAGGCTTCATCCCTGGGCAAGCATGGTGTGCTCTCAAAGGCATCAAAGCTCTACAGACTCAGACCTCTCCTCACCTTCGCAAGTGTTGGAGGAGCCGTTCTGCTCATGCTGTTCATACTCGCTGTCAACTGGAAGGACAAGCGTCCTTTCCTCTACTGGACAGGCATCGCTTCTGTTATCGCCGGTATCTTCGGCACTGTCCCCAGCATATACCTTGTCAGCACTAAATACTTCGATTCATTCTCAATAAAACAGCCCCAGGTATTCACAGCCTATACATCTTCCATGTACAGACTGACTGAGGCTTTCATGGCAGCTTCTATCTCCCTCTTCGTCATCGGTATAGCTCTTATCGTTATCTACGGAGTATCCTACGGGAAGAACAAGCGCCTTGCAGACAGCTCTCATACAACTCCTGAAAAAAGCGAAGCATCTGCAAACTGAAAACAGCTCAATATCATTGACTTATCAATAATTAAGTGCTATAATTAGTTTACCGGTTTTCCGGAAATATAAAAATGTATAAGGAGGCAAACACAATGGAAAAATCAACACTCAAAAAGTACGTTGCTGAAGCTATCGGTTCTTTCACACTCGTCTTCGTAGGCTGCGGTACAGCTATGAAGATCGGCTGCGGCGGTTCTAACTACCTGGCTACAGCATTCGCTTTCGGTCTCGTTATCGTTGGCATGGCTTACTGCATCGGAAACATCTCAGGCTGCCACATCAACCCTGCTGTATCACTTGCAGTATGGCTCAACAAGGGAATGTCCACCCGTGACTTCGGCGGATACGTTGTATCACAGTGCGCTGGATCACTTGTTGCTACAGGTCTTCTCCGTGCTATCTTCGCTATGGCTGATATCACTGACCAGACAAAGGGTGAAAATGACTGGGGAATGGGAGCAAATACTCTCGGCGGAGTTGACGACAATATCATCGCCGGACTCCTCATCGAGATCGTTCTCACATTCATCTTCGTAATGGTCATCCTGGGCGTTACTTCAAAGAAGGCTAACCACGGTTCCTTCGGCGGACTTATCATCGGTCTCACACTTACAATGGTACACATCATTGGTATCGGCTTCACAGGCACTTCTGTAAACCCTGCAAGAAGCCTCTGGCCGGCAGTTTTCGCTCTCAACGATGCTATCAAGCAGCTTTGGATATTCATCCTCGCTCCTCTTGCAGGTGCAGCTCTCGCAGCTTTCACTTACAAGTGGCTCGAATCTGACGAAAAGTAAAATTGAATTTGCTGAATAAAGGAAAATGTGCAGCTCATTAGCTGCACATTTTTTATCATCCATATCATTTCTACATTCTCAGTTCCGTCCCCTCTCTTGACATATCATGGAAAATATGGTAAAATAAAGGCTGAGCAGACTATGCGGTAGCGGGAACGTTTTCAGTTCATGAGGAAAGTCCGGGCATCACAGAGCAGGATAGCTGCTAACGGCAGCCGAGGGCGACCTTAGGGCAAGTGCAACAGAGATATACTGCCTCATATGAGGTGATGGTGGAAAGGCGAGGTAAGAGCTCACCAGAGTGCTGGAGACAGCATTGCTATGTAAACCCTATCCGATGCAACGTCTATTGGTGCTTCATATCTTAACGCCGGCTCGGCGGATGTGAAGTAATGACGGCTTGAGCTTGCCGGCGACGGTAAGCGTAGATAAATTACCGCACACGACAGAACCCGGCTTATCGGTCTGGTCACTTTAAAGAGAGCTTTGGCTCTCTTTTTTTATGCACTATAAACCAACACGCCTTTCCGTCATTGTACAATAAGCCAAAAAAATGAATAACCTCGTCTTTTCAGCCTCCTTAAATCACTTATTATGAAAAGTGATCCCGGACTGTCCCTGCCAGTTCAATTTAAGGAGGGTTTTATATGAAAAAATTTATCGCTTTATCAATTTCTTTTGCAATGCTGATTTCAACTGCTTCGTGCAATAAAA
>JAAYBK010000462.1 GCA_012718885.1 Ruminococcus sp.
CTACCTCCACCTCGAGCTCTTCCCAACCCAGGATGGATTCCTCGATTAGGCACTGGTGGGTCATGGAGAGCTCCAGCCCCCGGGTGACGATGATGCGCAGCTCCTCGACGTTGTATACGAGTCCGCCGCCTGCGCCGCCCATGGTGTAGGCAGGACGGAGAACTACAGGATATTTAAGCTGCTCAGCGATCTTTACAGCCTCATCAACACTGTAAGCGACCTGGCTTCTGGGCATTCCTATACCGAGCTCACTCATAGCATTCTTGAACTCGATACGATCCTCACCACGCTCGATAGCATCGACCTGTACGCCTATTACCTTTACGCCGTACTTTTCAAGGACGCCAGCCTTGTCAAGCTCAGAACAGAGGTTAAGTCCGGACTGTCCGCCAAGATTAGGGAGGAGTGCATCGGGACGCTCTTTGTCGATTATCTGGGTAAGTCTGTCAAGATTCAGAGGCTCGATGTATGTGATATCAGCAACATCGGGGTCTGTCATGATAGTAGCGGGGTTAGAGTTCACGAGAACTATCTCATATCCCAGCTTACGAAGAGCCTTACAGGCCTGAGTGCCGGAATAGTCGAATTCGCAGGCCTGTCCGATGATGATAGGACCTGAACCGATTATCATGATCTTGTTAATATCCTGTCTTTTTGGCATATTCTTTTCTCCCAACCCGTACATCTGATGTACGATTAATATTTGCCACTTATCTCATGGCACACATTCTTACCTTATATAATAACACAATTCGCCGTGAAATGCAAGAGGAAAATATGCTGAAATCGAATTTTTTCATATCCTGCCGAAATAGTTTTCAACAGTGTTATGAGGAGTGTGGAAAACAGCCATCCCAGCTGCCGCAGCTTAATAAAAGATACTTTATTCATCGGCCATTATCTCTATTTTTTCAGCTCCCATACACCAAAAATGGGCGCACAATCACATATTGTGCGCCCAAAGTATGTTAAAGAGGAATTAAGCTTTATCCGCTCATTTATGAGATCTCTGATCCGGTGTCGTCAGCAAAGAACGATATCTGCACGCCGTCATCAAGGGCAAAGATGTATATCTCCGTACCCTTTCCGGCAGGATCATTGGTCCACGCAGCATAGTCGTACTGCATCTCGTCAGGAGTTCCGTATATATTCACGAACTGCTTCTTCCAATAGGAATAATTTCCCGAACCGGGATCAAAGTAGTTTATGCCCACAAGTCCGAGACTTGTGAAGCAAAGCACGGCATCGCATTTTTTCCCGAGATAACGCACGTTTTCGTACTCCATGATTATCTCCCAGGGCTGGCCGGGCTCCTCGGTCTTATATTCATATATCTGCGTATATCCGGACATTTTTTTGCGCTCTGAATCTGTACTGCCATAGAATCTCAGGCCGTTTATCAGGAAATCCCTGCTCTTATCCGGCTGAGTCTGAGGCTCTGTGCGGACTGGAACAGCAGTTGTAACAGCCGTTGTGGCAGTTGTTACCTGTCTGCGGGCTGTGGTATGAGCAGTTGTGGTCGTTGCTGCATGGGATCCAGTCGTTCCTGTAACGGTTATTTTCTCATCCGGCTCCTGCTCCGCAGAGGTTTCCGCCTCAGGAAGCTCCTCATTCTCCGGAATATCCTCCTCCGGTGTATAAAACTCATCCTCTTGCTGAACATCTGCCGCCCGGATCGTTGCCATCTCGTCAACAGGAGTTACATCCGGCATGACTGAAACGCCGTCACCTGTTTCCGGTATCTCCTCATCAGCTATCGGTATCACCGGAGTGCGTATCTCAGGAGTAGGGATAAAGGGCTTTCTCTCCTTCTCATAGGACTTATCAGGCGCATCCTCCGAAGCATAGAATGAGACCTGCACGCCCTCCTGAAGGTTGAAAAGGTATATCACAGTATCCTTTCCGAGAGGGTTATCATACCATGATGCCATGCCCTTTCCGGATTCTGTAGGCGAACCGTAGTTATCCTCAAGGGTATTATACCAGTTGCGGTAGCTCTTATTTCTGTGTATATCGTGATAATTCAGTCCCACAAGACCGTTATCCGTAAAGCACAGCGTAAGGTCACAATTGGAGTCGAACAGCGATATATCCGCATAATCAAGCATTTTCTGACTTATCTCGCCGTTGTCCTCACGCTCTCTTATCAGCGTTTCAGCTTCAAGCTCTGTCTTTACCGAATCATATTCTTCAAACCAATCCAGTCCCATAAGCGGTCTGAGATTCTTTTCAGCTGCCTTTTTTCCGCAGCCCGGAAGCATTGAAACTGCAAGCGCTGCTGCTGTCACGCAGGTCATCGCTCTTTTCATTTCAATCCTCCCTTCTTTCTGCTCGTACAGTTACTCTGCTCTGTCCGCTGAGGGTACAGGTGAACAAAGTAAGATCCCATTCATCCGCAGAGCCGAACTGCATATCCTCCACCGCTGTACCGGGAAGGTTTTCTATATTGACGATAGTATAATGATGCACCCTTCCGGAAACATCTGTAAAGTCTATCTCATCGCCGCTGTCAAGCTCATTTATCCGGCCGAAGTGGCTGCGATAATTATGGGCAGCAATTATAAGGTCATCCCCATACAGATTTCCCCTGTAGCGGCAGGGCGATATTTTAAGGCCAGAATAGCTCCAGTCATCCATTACCGGAAGCTCTATACCAATGTCGGGAATGGTAATATAGCCTATATACCTGGAGCCATCTATCTCGATAGTCTCCATATCCGGAACGACCGGCTCCTCATTTCCCTCAAATTCAGCAAACAGGTCATACTCCTCCGCCTCCATGAAAGGAGAAGTTTCCTCGGGAACGTACTCCGGTATCTCCTTTTTCAGCTCAGCAAGTATGATGCCGGCCTGTCTGCCACTCTTCTTATCCTCTATCACATTATGCAGAACAAGAAACAACGCCGCTAACAGCAGCGCTGTTCCCAGTATAAAACAGCTTATTCTTGCTGCCTTCATTCATCATCTTCCTTTTTGGTAAGCATTATGCCTGCTCCCAACAAAAGCACTCCTCCGCAAGTCAGCGGTATCACCGGCCACCAGAGCTGTCCGGTCTGAGGCAGCTTCTTGTCGCCCTGTGTAGTTAACGCCTCTGTTCTGCCGGAGCCATTCTTATTTCCGGATGCAGTGGTAGTATTGCCTTTTCCGGAGCCCTTGCCGTCTGATGAAGCAGTTGTTGTATTTTTTGCATTATCGTTGTCTGCGTCAATATCAGCAGTAGTTGAAGTCGTTGTGATATCTGATACTATTCCGGTAGTTGTTGTAGTTCCCGGAGGATTATCCGGTGGTTCTATAGTGCTGTCATAGGTATTCACAATAATGAACTGCGTCTGATTATTGAAATATGCCACGGTATAGCTGCCCAAAAGCTCCCTCTCATATACGAACCAGTCGTGATCCTCTTTGTCGTCCCAGCTATATGTCCAGTTATTGCTCTCGCTCAGCTTTATCTCGTCATACAGCACATTGTCCCTGTATATCTCTACCGTTATAGGTGTATTCTCATCCCAGGTCTGATCCTCGGAATTATCCCATACCTTGCGTACTGAATAGTGTGAACCGCCGGATCTTATCCTCCTGAGGATTATCTTCGGATATGCATTGAGGACGGATGTATCCTCTCCGGTCATCTCAAAGAAAAGTGCGCTGGGGATATATATCACATCATCCTTTTCAAGCACATCTCCGCATACCAGATAGAGTCCCTTTTCAAGGCCGGAGAACGAAAGGCTTCCTTTGGAATCCGTATAGCCCTCTGAACGGAAAGGGATACTGTCAGCGATAGCCTTGCGCTTGAGAGCTTCTCCGGCAGCAGCAACTGTTTCTGTGCTCCAGTCAAGCATGGGCTTGCTCTTGTCGCCGAGAGTTGCTCTGTAGCCGGCAAAATCTCCCTCGAAAACATAATCATTTGCTGTACGATGGCCGATACGGTATATCCTCCAGTGCATACCTTCCACTATGTCGTCATCATTGGCACACCAGAGCGTCAGGGTACCGGTCTTATCTTCGGCAAAGGCGCTGAACACGACCCCTGCCATGCAGAATATTACTATCGCAGCAGCACATATTGCTGCCAGAAAACGATCAATTGCCCTTGTCATGTCCATGCCCCCTTTCATCCGGAAGTCTGCTCCTTATGTATTTATCGATATATACTTTTTTTCTGAACGATCCTGTGATACGCCAGTATATCAGTGTAATTATCAAAAGAAATGCAAATATAACTGATATAACAGTCAGGCTGTCCACCTGAAGCGCATCTCCGGATACCTTTACCTGCTTGTCAAATACAGTCTTTATCCTGTGAGCCTTTATCAGAAGTCTGTGGGTATTTACTCCGTATGGAGTACAGGTCATCAGCGTTACATAGTCCTTTTCCGGGATTATGGAAAGCTTTTCCGTATCATCAGGAAGTATAACAAGTATATCCTCTACCTCATACATCATTACATCGTTGAGTATGTTTATCGTGAAAGTATCACCTATCACAAGCTGATCCAGGTCTGTGAAGAGCTTCGCTGAGGGCAGCCCTCTGTGACCCGAGATCACAGAATGTGTGTCCGGACCGCCCACCGGCAGCGAACTTCCCTGTATATGGCCGCTGGCTATCTGTAAAACGCCCTCGCTGGTGCCGTGATATATCGGCAGCTCAACATTGATATTCGGTATGGACACATATCCCATTATTCCCGTATCAGATATATTGAGGATGTCATCATAGCCGGGGATAGTATCATAATCTGTAAACGGTGCGTTCAGCTCCGCAAGCTGCTCATTGTAGTCGTATGCCTCCTGAAGCATCCTGTTTTTTTCGGCCTCATCAAGCTTTGCGACCTCCTCCTTGTATACTGAGATCGTATGCGAAGCCTTGTGCTTGTTCCACCAGTTTGCAAATGTCGGGTAAAGCATCACGGAGAGACCCAAAAGGAATATAATGCCGAAAACAGCTGTTATTATCACATCTTTCTTTTTCTTCATGGCTGCTCCTTTTGAGTTTCTCCCTGATGGCCTCCGGATTGCTCCGGAGGCTCAGGATAATGATTATTCAGGGCGCTATGCCCGTTTTGTCAACTCTTAGTCGTCTAATTCTTCCTTTGTGCGTCTTCTGGATACCAGGTATATGCCTGCCAGTGCTGCTGTTGCGCCGCCGCCCAGTACGAACAGTCTTGTGCCCATGCCGCCGGTTGACGGGAGGTTGGAACCCTTAGTATTTGTAATTTCAAAGTTAAGGCTATCAGCATCTAATGCAAGATTTGCTGTGGCGCCTCCAGTATTTTCTGTATGTGTCGGATTAATAGTTATAGTAATATCATCACACTTATTATAACCATCCGGAACATTTGTCTCAGACAGAGTGTATATTCCTGCATCAAGACCCTTGATATTGAATATACCGCTACCGTTGCGAGATGTCATCTCTGTAACAACTCCGGTTGTAGCTGACTGATCTGCAACAGTATATGTTCCATCTCCATTATCAATAAGCTTTACTGCAGTGCTGCCAGAATAAAGTGTAAATCCTGCTCCGCCCATTGGTTCATCGTTCTCATTTAACTTTGTGTTGTCAACTTCATATGTGAATACCCATACATAATCGTCAGGTGTTTCACCAAATTCTTCTTCATTTTCATCATCGCCAGGGGTATCACCTGTATCGCCTGAACCCTCTACGTTAGGATTATTTGAGTACTGGAGATTAACCTTGTTAACGTTATCATAAGATGCTGCTACAGAATCATCAGAATCATTCTCTACAGCTGCATTTTTATTAAGATGAGCATTGTAGATTACTTCAACAGTAACATCTTCTTCATCAGCCCAATCGCTTTCACCGAGGAACTGCTTGATATCACCAATTTCAATTGTAAGCTGTCCGCCGCCGATAACTTCATTTGTATACGAAGGTTCTGTTGCTATGTATCCTGCCTTCTGTGCAGCTGAACGAGTATCTTCACCATCAGGCTTAGCCACATACTCAGTAACAATATTGCCGTTTACCGTTATTGATTCTATACTTTCATATGTAACACCGGAATTCAGCGTATCGTTGAACTTTACTCTGTATGTATTGTATGCAGCATAATTATCATCTGCTGTCAATGTAGCAGTAAGTTTGAACTGGAAGCTCTCATTGATAGCGTGGTCAGCTGTTTCATCCCATGTTGGAGGATTGCTGCCTTCATCATCTGCTACCTGCTTATCAACAGTTGGAGCGGCATTTTTAGATGTAAGGCTTACCGATTCACCACCTGCGACCCTGAGAATATACCTTGTCTTTGCACCAGAATTATCGTTTGTGCCTGGATTTGCCGGAGCTTCTGAATCCATTACAATGTAATAACCGTCAGGAAGCTGGGATATTACATTAGCAGAAGGATTACCAGATGTTGTTTCTGTCAGATTTGCAGCAACTATCTCTGCAAATGCCTGAGCCTTTGCACTGTCATTTCCGAATTCAGCAACAGCAGGATCACCCTCTTCACTGCCAAGAACCTCTGCAACCTTTGCTGCACTGTTAACAGTATTAGGGAATAAGCCTTCAAGTGCATTTCCTGATTCAGCACTTGCAGTATGTAAAGCAGTTAAAATAGCTGATCCATCTACACCATCGCCCCAATCAATACTATTCAGTGTATTGCCACTGTACTCACCACTGAATATCTGATATGCTGCATAAGAATGGGTTGCCGAATCATTGTTTGTTATTGTTATTGTTGAACCTCCAGTAGCTGCTGTTGCTGCAACTGAAGTCATA
>JAAYBK010000463.1 GCA_012718885.1 Ruminococcus sp.
GGATGATATCTGGCAGAAAAGAGTGGATAATCCGGTGTCGCTTGTTTGTCCGCATTGCAGCGGACAAAGGGAGATAGACCGTGTTGCCGGAGTATTCAGATGCCCGTATTGCGATTCCGTGGATCCGGTTCCTAAGGAACACAAGCATATACGTGAGCTTGACGGACCTTTGCCGTTGACAAGGGAAGAAAGGGAATATAAAGAGATGTTTGAGTGTCTCCTTTTTTCACTTATTACATGGCTGTTGCCGATATTTTCATCAGTATGTATTTGTTTTACTTTAGCAGGCATAGTCTGTTCGTTAAGTGTTCTGATCAAGTCGCATTTAGCGAAGCACATCAGCGGTCTGAAAAAACCGGCGATTGTAGACTTGTATTGAATGTACTCTCTACATTAGTGACTTTGGTATATATACTCAACAATTAACTATTTTATGGTAAGGGATATAATTATTGGCAGGGGAAAACTATGGACGAAAACGTAACAAACAGCAAAAGCACAGAGAATAACAATAAAAGATCATATGCTGAGAACAATCCGGATGAGGACACTTATATGGATGTCCTTTACAGAAAACAGCGCTTTCAGGAGAAAATGATCCTTGAACAGCAGAAGAGGCTCGAAAGGATAAGACAGGCAAGAATGAAGAATCCGGTTTCTCTTGAATGTCCCCACTGCGGCGGCGGACGTGAGATATACCGTTTTACCGGCGTTGTAAGGTGCCCTTTCTGCGATTCTGTGGAGATGCTGCCGGAAGAGCATAAGTTCATTCCGGAGCTGGATAATCCTAAGAGAATGCCGCAGAAACCGCCTCAGGTAAATACACCGAAGCAGCATACATTATCTGCAAACAGTAATGTAGAAAGCGTTGCTATCATATCGATCATAGCTGGAGTACTTTCCTTCCTCTTTTTGGGAGCTTTATTTTTTATAGAAATATTCGGGGTGATTATGGGACGTGTTGCGCTGGTCAAGCTTCACGAGAAGCCTGAAACTAAAAAAGTATATATAGAAACTTTGGTTGGGATTTTTTTGAATCTTGCTTCGCTTGTAATATTCATAGGTATTATTATTATAAATATAGCTTTTGAATATTAAACAACATTAAAATACTGCTGCGTATCTGAGTTAGTATTGCATGACTGCAATATGATACCTGCGCTCCATTTTTTGATAAGGGATATAAATTATTTGGAGGAAAATCGTCAGCTTTATCCGTATCATAGGAAAAGCCGAACGGAAAAATATGAGTGATAAAGGTAAAAACTTAATTAAAAATAATAAAGGAAAAAGGCTTTACATAGAGACCGCACCGAGGGGGATAAGGCTGGTTGATGTCCGGTACAGAGAACGTCGCTTTCAGCAAAAGCAGGTCCTTGAAAAGCAGAAGAGGCTCGAAAGGATAATGCAGGTGAGAGAGGAGAACCCGGTTTCAACTGAATGCCCTAAATGCGGCGGAGTACGTGAGATATACCGCTTTACCGGCGTTGTAAGATGTCCTTTCTGCGATTCAGTGGAGATGCTTCCGGAGGTGCATAAGTTTATCCCGGAGCTGGATGATCCTAAGAAAAAACTGCAGAAACCGCCTCAGATACAACAGCCGAAACAGATGACAAACGTGGCACCTAAGCAAAACAAGGAGTCAGAAACATTTGCTGTCTTATCAGAAATTATGGGATTCATCTCATTATTTTTTGTAGCCGATTCTTGTGAGTTAGCAATAGTTGGTCTGATATTTGGTGTTGTTGCACAGATCATGATCAAAAAGAACCCTATAGGGCGAGTTGCTCTGCTGGACGGAAAAATCGGCATTGCTCTGAATCTGATCGCAATTTTTCTGTATTCATTGATATCGTGTTTTGCGTAATATATGAGCCTGACTTTAAAGGTCAGGCTTTTTCTATGTCAAAAAAACGTCCTTTTAATTATGCAGAATCAACAAATCTTCGTAAAGGACAAATATCTTCTTCCCTTTTGTTAACATTTGTGATATAATAGTATTATGCATATCTATGTGTGTATACAGGAGGTGAAAGATTGGGGAAGAAAACGCTGTACATATCCGATCTTGACGGGACGCTCCTCAGTCCTGAGCCTGCGATAACAGGCGGAACAGCGGACATAATAAACACCCTTGCCGCAAAGGGGATGAACTTCACCTTTGCCACAGCAAGATCAATATATTCGGCAGTACCTATAACATCATCGCTTGATATAAATGTGCCCTGCATACTTATGAACGGGGTCAGCATTTATGATATCAGAAACGAGCGATACATTAAAAATGAATTCATTGAGCCTGCGGCCTCAGCAGAGGTGCTCAGAGCCTTTGAAAATCATGGGGTAGAGTGCTTTATGTACCGGATAGACAATGACAGGCTGACCTGCTATTACGCTGAGCTCACCACAAAGGTGATGAAAAGCTTTGCGGAGGTGAGAAAGCACCAGTACAAGAAGCCTTTTGTACAGTGCCGGCTTGAAGATCATGCTGACGAATATGCAGTATATTTCACCAGTACAGGCCCTTATGAAGTACTGTATCCTGTGATGCAGGATGTCGGAAAAATACCGGGTGTAGATCATGCCTTTTATCTGGATGTGTACAACAATTCCTGGTATCTGGAGGTGTTCTCCCACAGGGCTTCAAAATCCAATGGCCTGAGGTTCCTTCGTGATACCTACGGGTATGATGATATAGTCGCATTTGGTGACAATCTCAATGATCTTCCTATGTTTGAGGAGGCGGATATCAGAGTCGCAGTTGGCAATGCCCGGGACGAGGTAAAGGCCGCTGCGGATATTGTGATAGGAAGTAACTCCGAGGACGGAGTTGCAGAATGGTTAAAAAGTCAAATGACATAATATATATGAAAGGAAATATAAAAATGAACAAGCTTATGTTAGGAAACGAAGCCTTTGCAAGAGGCTTATACGAGGCAGGCTGCCGTATAGTATCAAGCTATCCGGGAACACCTTCCACAGAGATCACTGAAGAGGTGGCAAAATATGACGAAGTATACGCAGAGTGGGCTCCAAACGAGAAGGTCGCTATGGAGACAGCTCTCGGAGCTTCTATCGCAGGTGCGAGAAGCTTCTGCGGAATGAAGCACGTTGGTCTCAACGTTGCTGCCGATCCGCTCTATACTGCTGCATATACCGGCGTTAATGCAGGTATGGTAATTGCAGTTGCTGACGACCAGGGAATGCATTCCTCACAGAATGAGCAGGACAGCCGTCACCACGCTATCGCTTCAAAGGTGCCTATGCTGGAGCCATCTGATTCAGGCGAGGCAAAGGAATTCGTAAAGCTGGCATTTGAGCTTTCAGAGCAGTTCGATGCTCCGTTCATTGTAAGAATGTCCACAAGAGTTGCTCATTCACAGAGCAAGGTAGAGCTTGAAGACAGAAAAGAGCTTGAGCTCAA
>JAAYBK010000036.1 GCA_012718885.1 Ruminococcus sp.
AGCCCTATGAGAAGAATCCCCAGAAGTTCGTAATGATGCCTGCATATGCAAAGGGCCGCCACGTATTCGTTGAGGAGCGCACAAAGAAGCTCATCGAGTACGCAGAGACCTCTCCTCTCAACAGAGTTGAGATAGCTGACAACGCTGAATTTGCAGTTATCACAAACGGTGCCGCTTATCAGTACGTCAAGGAAGCTCTTGGCGACAAGGCTTCTGTTCTCAAGCTGGGTATGGTAAATCCTCTCCCTGTAAAGCTCATCCAGGACTTTGCTGCAAAGTACGAGAAGGTTTACGTTATCGAGGAGCTTGACGGCATTATAGAAGAGCATTGCCGCAACATCGGCGTGAATAACGTTCAGGGCAAGGAGATCTTCGGCTACATAGGCGAGATCCACCAGTCAGTTATCGCTGAGAAGCTTCTCGGCGAGAAGAAGGAGTACGTTGAACTTGACGAAAACATCCCGATGCGACCTCCTGTAATGTGTGCCGGATGTCCTCACAGAGGTATGTTCTATACACTTAAAAAGCTTGGCGTAACAGTATCAGGCGATATCGGCTGCTACACTCTCGGAGCAGTTGCGCCTCTGTTCGCAGTAGATACAACTATATGCATGGGAGCTTCTATCTCCGGCCTCCACGGCTTCAATAAGGCAAGAGGCGCTGAGACTGAGCATAAGACAGTTGCAGTTATCGGAGATTCCACATTCATGCACAGCGGTATGACAGGTCTTGTAAATATCGCATACAACAATTCCAACTCAACAGTTATCATCCTTGATAACTCGATTACAGGCATGACCGGCCATCAGCAGAATCCTACAACAGGAAAGAACCTGAAGGGCGATCCTGCCGCAGCAGTCAATCTTGAAGAGCTCTGCAAGGCTATCGGCATAAAGCGTGTAAGAGTAGTTGATCCTTATCACCTTGCTGAGTGCGAGCAGGCTGTCAAGGAAGAGCTGGCAGCAGATGAGGCCTCTGTGATCATTTCCAGAAGACCATGTGCTCTTCTTAAATACGTAAAGCACAATGCACCTCTCAAGGTAGATCATGACAAGTGCGTAGGCTGCAAGCAGTGCATGAAGCTTGGATGTCCTGCAATCTCAATGAGAGACGGTAAGGCTGTTATCGACCATACTCAGTGCGTAGGCTGCGGAATCTGCCAGGAGCAGTGTAAGATAGGCGCTATTCAGTAATCAGAAAACAGTAATAACCAGGGGAAAGTAAAATAAATTGCACTAATCAACAAACTAATGTATAGGAGAATTACTATGAAGATCAGAAAAATATTATGTCCGTACTGCAATGTGCTCATGGGGTATAAGGGCACAAAGAGAATACAGCTTGGAAGGAGCGGCGTGATACTTGAACATATGGATAACTGGCTGTCAGGAGCTCTGACTGCAAGTATCTATGAGTGCCCTTCCTGCGGAAAGCTTGAGTTTTTCAGGTACAAAAAAAGTAAAAAAGGTGACGAAAATGGTACAGATGGAAATATACGAGGAATTTGAGAAATGGCTCAATGATCTGCTGGAGCAGAATACTATCCCGGATGATGCCAAAGCCTTCAATTTCAATCTATACGAGGAATCCGAGGAGGACAGCATCTATGCGGTACAGCTTATAGCTGCCGATCGCTTTGATGAGAATGATCCGGACTGGGCCTGCGATGAGGTATGGTCTTCCGAGGAGGACATATTCTGCGTGGATACATCAGATGAGGACGATACCGGCTGGAAGAAAGCTATGGAGCTTATCAGTGGTCTTGTCTCTGAGTATCTTGAAAACGGTCTCCACAGGAATATACTCCTCAATACCGAAGCAGTGGGAATAGGCTTCGTGGACGGCGACATAGAGATACTGCGGAGAGCTGAGTAATGGCCGCCGGCGAGAAAGCTCCGGCTGTAAAGGCCGAAGAAACGCAGGACGATGAGATAGTCGACCTGAAGGAATATTTCGGCGAGGCCTATGAGGAGCCTGAAAAGGAAACATGGATAGTGACCTTCCTCAAGGGCATAATGGGTGCGCTGGTAGGAGCTCTCCCCGGAATGATAGTCTGGGTAGTTTTGGGAAAATTCCGTATCAGAGCTGCGATCGTAGGATTCTTTCTTGCGGCAGGCGCAGTCAAGGGCTATTCGCTTTTCACAAGAAAGCGCAGGATGCCTGTAGTCATAGGATTTTTCATATGTACCGGCATAATCGCCGGGACTGTGTACCTTGCACAGAGGCTGACGCTGTCATGGCTTATGACGGACTCCTTCGAGGAAGCTATAAGCGTCATGCGGCTTACCGTTACGCAGCAGATCAAGGAGGAGAATCCGGAGGTGCCTGACAGCGTGATACAGAGCTATATCGACTTCCGCCTGAACAGTACATACGGCTTTACAAAGGGCGATTTCGGTGACTGTTTCATACACTTCCACAGGATACTGGGCAAGCTGAATATGACAAAGGCCTATTACGGAGACCTTATACAGAGCTATATCTCGGCTGCCATGGGAGCTGCTTCACTGCTGAAGAGTGCGGTCCAGAAAAGAGTAAGATTCTGATAATAATTAAGTGAAAAACGCCGAAGCAACGTTTTGCGGCCGTTTCCGTATCTCTTGCCTCGGCATGAACGAAAAGAAAAATATCCCTGACATAAATCAATGATATCCGGCAAAGATCGTGAGCCGGAAGAAAAAGGAGTAAATAATCATGGAAACAAGATCAATTATGATAGTCGGCGTTGGTGGACAGGGTTCGCTCCTCGCTTCAAGACTTCTTGGAAATGTGCTGCTTGCACAGGGCTATGACGTAAAGGTAAGCGAAGTACACGGAATGTCCCAGAGAGGCGGTTCTGTTGTAACATATGTAAAATACGGCGACAAGGTATACTCTCCCGTTATTGAGAAGGGCGAGGCTGACGCTGTTATATCCTTTGAGCTTTTAGAGGCTGCAAGATGCCTCCCGTACCTCAAGAAGGGCGGAAAGCTCATCACCTCCACACAGCAGATAGATCCTATGCCTGTAATTACAGGTGCTGCAAAGTATCCTGAGGATCTGGAGAAGAAGCTTGCTGACGCAGGCGTTGAGCTGGTGGCTGTTGACGCACTTTCACTGGCTGAGCAGGCTGGTACTTCAAAGGCTTCAAATGTAGTTCTCATGGGCGTTCTTGCTTCACGCACAGATTTCCCGGAGGAGCTCTGGCAGAAGGCTCTCGAGCAGTGCGTACCGCCTAAGTTCCTTGAACTCAACAAGAAGGCTTTTGAGCTTGGTAAGAAGGCATAATCAATACCTTGAACAGGGGAGATGATACCATGAAAAAGCTGATATCAGCCATTGCAGCTATAGTGCTGGCAGCAGGCGGCACAGGCGTTACTGGTGTCCTCGCCGAAGAAGCGGCACACAGTATCGTCTACGGCGATGCCGACTGTGACGGCCTTGTAAAAATGAACGATGCCGTGCTGATAATGCAGTGCTTATCCAATCCGGACAAGTACAGTCTCACTGCTCCCGGAAAAGCCAATGCCGATGTACAGGACCGCTACGGCGGGATAACTCCGGCAGACGCACTGGCTATACAGCGGTATCTGCTTAAACAGGGAGGACTTCCGGACAGATACACTGAAATGAGCGAGGAGCAGACAGAGAGTGCATTTTCCGCATACCTCTGCAACTGGCTCAGCTACTACAGGCAGACCAAGGGAAAAGAGGCGCTTGCCTTTATCCCGGAGGGAGATACCTACGGAAGTATCCGTGCGGCAGAGCTGGCGGATAACTTTGAGAGCAGCGGCAGTGACCGGGACAATATGAATTCTGCGGTCGAAACTGCCTTCAGCGGCAGTTTCTATGACCAGTATGACCTGTATTCGGAACTGAAGGGCAGACCATTCCTTTCTGAGACCGATATAAATGAGGGCGAGCCTGTTGTAAATTACCTTGATATCGAGGAGATAGCAAGGAGCAGTGCTGAGCAGATAGTTGAAAACGAGAGCCTTTGGGGACTTATAGGCTCGGATATTGTTGCAGGGATCGGTGCAGGCGCCAAGGTATCCGATGACGGAAGGATATACTTCACAATATTTGTTGCCGGAAAGAAGCAGCAGTAAATCAGAACATAATAATGAGCATATAGATTAATTGTTTAAAGGAGAATGATAACCAATGGAAAGGTATTGGAATCAGGAGATCGAATGTATGTCCCGGGAGGACATGAAAAAGCTTCAGGATGAACGTCTTGTGGCTCAGGTAAAGCACGTTTATGACAACGTGAAGTATTACCGTGATCTCATGGATGAAAAAGGCGTAAAGCCGGAGGACATCAAGGGCATTGACGATCTTTGCAAGCTTCCCTTTCTCAGCAAGGCTGACCTCCGTGAGGCATACCCCTACGGTCTTCTTGCAAAGCCGCTCAGTGAATGTGTAAGGATACATTCAACCAGCGGTACTACAGGAAAGAGAGTTGTTGCATTCTATACCCAGAATGACGTTGATATGTGGGAGGACTGCGTTGCAAGAGCTATCACAGCAGCAGGCGGTACAAATGAGGATGTATGTCAGGTCGCATACGGCTACGGTCTCTTTACCGGCGGTGCAGGTCTGCACGGCGGCTCTCACAAGGTAGGATGTCTTACACTGCCGATGTCTTCGGGAAATACCGAGAGACAGATAGGCTTTATGCAGGATCTTGGTGCTACAATACTCTGCTGCACTCCTTCATATGCCGCATACATAGGTGAGACTGTTCAGGAAATGGGACTTACTCCCGATGACCTCAAGCTCAAGGCCGGAATCTTCGGCGCAGAGCCTTGGACAGAGGAGATGAGACGCTCTATCGAGAAGTCTCTTGGCATAAAGGCTTATGATATTTACGGCCTTACAGAGTCCAGCGGTCCCGGCGTTGCATTTGAGTGCTGCGAGCAGAGCGGTATGCATATCAACGAGGATAATTTCTACCCTGAGATCATCAATCCTGATACAGGAGAGGTTCTCCCTGAGGGAGAGGTAGGCGAGCTTGTGTTCACAAGTCTTACCAAGGAAGCCTTCCCGCTTCTGAGATACCGTACCCGTGACCTCTGTGTGCTCAGCAGGAAGAAGTGCTCCTGCGGACGTACCCTCATAAAAATGGCTAAGCCTATGGGCAGAAGCGATGATATGATGATAATCCGTGGAGTAAACGTATTCCCGAGCCAGATAGAGACAGTTCTTATCGAGCAGGGATATTCGCCCAATTATCTCATCGAGGTCGATCGTAAGAACAATACTGATACTCTCGATATCAGCGTTGAGATGAATCCTGACCAGTTCTCTGATAAGGTCAAGGATATGCAGGAGCAGGAGAAGTCTCTTGCTATAGCGATGAAGACTATGCTCGGAATCAATCCGAAGGTACATCTTGTATCACCTAAGTCCATTGCAAGAAGCGAGGGCAAGGCTGTAAGAGTTATCGACAGGAGAAAGCTCATAGATAATCCTGCAAAGAAGTAATACAAGGTTTGTAATGCCATGAGGCATACATATAAAAATTTAAAAAAATGAGGTGCTATTTATGAAAGTGAAGATTTTTTCAACAAGCTATATGCCCGTACAGGAGAAGTACGAAAAGTTCATAACCTTTGAAAATGATATCAACCAGTTCATTCAGACTGTTAAAGTCATCGATATCAAATACAGCACCGCTGTTGGTATGTGTCATGACGCTCAGACCCATGTAAATGAATACATAGAGGATTTTTCTGCTCTTGTAATGTATGAGGACTGAAATGCATGGATTTTTGAGAGCAGCTGCTGCCATTACAGGAACTGTCCTGCTGATAAGCACAACGGCCTGTGGTGATAAGGATGATAAAAAAGAAAAAAGCTCGTCAGCCGGCGGAAATGTCGGCAAAGAGTATTGCCCTGTGACCCCTGTAACAGGTAAAAGAATGACTGTTGATCAGAATGTTGATGAGTATCTGGAAAAATCGAAAACCTTCTATACCGAGGATTTCAAGCATCGTATTTTTAAGCTGGATGATGGCAGCTTTGATATGCTGGATCTGCGCCAACTTGATCGGGAAAGATCCTTTGCCGGAAGCTATAAGATAGAGGATGGAAAGATCCTTTTCAATTATAAGACCGCTACAGTAAACAATAAAGGTGAAAAAACTGTCTATGATATTGACGATGAAGACGATAATGACAGCGACAGAGTCAAGAAGGCATTATTGCAGTCTATGAAGGAATTCAATGAGACAGGTACATTCTTTAGTACTGTTGGCAGTCCTTTGCAGTATTCTGACATGGTCAACGATTACACTGTAATGCCGTTAGTAATACAAAATTTCAGAGGAAATACTAAACCACAGGGTGTCCCGGTATTCCTGCATATCGTTGATGAGTTTCTGTGTGTACCTACCTATGGCTTTGATCTGAATGGCGATTATAGTTGTGGAAATGATTTCATCGTTACATACAATCCTCTTGCTGCATATCTAGATGATGAGTATTCGGTGTATTATACCCATGACTATGAGAATACCGATGCGGGCGGACGGACTTTGGCTGAAAACCTTGAGGAGATCATCACAAAGCAGGCAGGTAATACAGAGGATATCTCGATAGAGTTCTCTGACGGAAACTGGGAAATGTATAATTCCGAAGGCGAGCTCCTTAATAACGGAGTATATTCCGAAAGTGAGGACTACGAGGGAATGATCGCTATGTTCGTAACTGAGGACTCTGCAAAAACATTTTCAAATAATCAGGCCTTATGTCCGTTATTCTTCTATATCAATGACGGAGAGATATGGTATCCCTATATGATAAAGGCTGACTAAAAAGGAGGAATAATATGTCAAACGTAAAACAGATATCAGTATTTGTAGATAACAGACCAAATCAGGCTGCCGGAGCAATGCGTGTCATAAAGGAGAGCGGAGTTAATCTCCGTGCGCTAAGCCTTGCAGACACAGCGGATTTCGGCATAATAAGACTTATTGCAAACGACACAGAAAAGGCGGTCAAGGCGCTTAAAGCTGCGTCATATGCAGTAAATGTAACAGAAGTATGTGCAATATCTATCCCGGATACTCCCGGACAGCTCAGCCGTGTGCTGGACGCTCTCGGAGAGGATGATGTAAATGTTGAGTATATGTATTCCTTCCTGGGTGCATCAGACAGATCCGTTTCCTTCGTGATAAGAGTTGACGACAATTCCAAAGCCGGAGAGACCTTCACAAAAAACGGTGTTATTCAGCTTACCGAAAATGATATAGCTGAAATGTGAACATTTCACAAATCCTGTCCGGAAAAGCAATTTTGTATGAAAAACGCTTGACAATGCTAACTTAAATGATGTATAATTAATATAGCGTTTAGCGAGAAAATATTCCGACAGGAGTGATGAAGTATGGGAATTCTCGATAAATTCAACGATGTGGGTAAGGGTGTTTCAGAAAAGACCAAGAACATCTCTGAGGGTAATAACCTGAAGAGGAAGATTTTGTATGAAGAAGAAAGAATAGTGGAGATCTTCACTGATATCGGTAAGAAGTATTATAAAAATCAAAACGAAGATCCTGCTGCACTTAAGGTGCTCTGCGATGATATCGATACCAGACGCAGAAGAATCAAGAAGATGAGATATGAGCTGAACCAGATCAGGGGATATAAGATCTGTCCGAAGTGTGACGCCGAGGTCAATGAGCGTTTCCAGTTCTGCGGACGCTGCGGCGCAAGGCTGCCAGATATGGAAGACGAAGATTTTATGTCACTGGAACCTAACGACTACTATACAGAAAGCAGCAACAACTTCTTCAACGCAGATTCAAATAAGAATTATTGATCCACACAAGCATAAGGCTGTTCTGATATTTCCGGAACAGCCTTGCTTTTTTAGAGGTAATATGAAAAAAATCAATATCGTTCTATATACAGTAATAGTTCTTCTTTTTGCCGGAATCATATCACTGTGGGTGGAGCCGCCGTTCAGGACGGGAGTAAAGGTGCTGCTGACCATAGGCACAGTGGTGCTGTATCTTGGAACAGTTATGATAGGGCTTCCTGCCAAGGGAGAAACTCCAAGGCTGAGACGACTGAAACGCGGGGCAGATATGATACTCGCCGGCGGCATATCGGCAGTCCTAGCCTCAGTAATGATGGTCCTATGGATAATGGATACCGGAGCAGGTATCGTCGCCAAGATATTCGGCATAGCATTTCCGCTGATAGCAGTAGGGCTTATAGTTTTTGCCGGAATGGTAAGAGTTTTGGTAAGTGCAAGACAGCTTAGGATAAAGGATTATGTATTGCTGATATTGTTCTGGTGGATGCCTTTGGTGAATATACTTCTCATCCGCAAGGCGTATAAGACTGCAAGGAGAGAGTATATCATCGAATCCGATCGCCTTGAACTTGAATCAGCAAGAGTGAACGACAGCGTTTGCTGTACAAAATATCCTATACTTCTGGTGCATGGTATCTTTTTCCGTGACTGGCAGTACATGAACTACTGGGGACGCATACCGGCAGTCCTGATCCAGAACGGAGCGAAGGTCTTCTACGGCAGACAGCAGTCGGCATTGTCCGTGCCTGACAGCGCTAAGGAGGTATGCCGTGCCATAGAGGAGGTGCTTGCAGAGACAGGCGCCGAGAAGGTGAACATCATCGCTCATTCAAAGGGCGGTCTGGATTCACGCTACGCCATAAGCTGTCTTGGAATGGATAAGTATGTAGCTACACTTACGACGGTGAATACTCCCCACAAGGGCTGTGATATGGTGGATTTCCTGATGAAAAAGCTGCCGGCGGGGGCTGTGAAGTACATAGAAAACAAGTACAACACCCTGTTTTCAAAGCTTGGGGACAATGCCCCGGATTTCATGGCAGGAGTGAACGACCTGAGCGCAGAGAAGGCTAAGACCTATGACAGCCTTATGCCGGATTCTCCGCTCGTATCCTACAGGAGCATAATGTCGGTCATGAGCAGGGCAGGTTCGGCAGGCTTTCCGCTGAATATAGGCTACAGGCTCATCAAAAGGCTCAACGGTGCAAATGACGGTCTCGTATGGGAGGAATCGGCAAAGCACGGTCAGTCTTTCCGGTTGGTGACTGCCCCGGGAAAGAGGGGCATCAGCCACGGCGATATCATAGACCTTATGAGAGAGAATATCAAGGGATTTGATGTGAGAGAGTTTTACGTGGAGCTGGTCTCCGGACTCAGACATGAGGGCTTCTGAAATATCACGGCGATCCTGCGGCAGAGGAAATATGCCGGGATACAGAGCAGGAACCAGTAAAGTGAGAAGAACAGACAGATCTGTCCGAGAAAATTAAAGGGAAGATCGGAATAATCCCATACTTCCCAGTGCATGATAAGATTATCGAATATGCCTACCGGCAGCTCAACTGCGGTAATCAGCAGTGAGCCGGTGAAACAGTATCGCATCAGCGGCATCGCACTGCGGCGGCTGATGGTATAGAGTACAGCGAGTATCATGCCTCCGGTGAGGCACATGGTCCAGTGAGTATATCCACGGCCGGCGATCTCGACCAGTGCATACAGAAAGAATCCCATAAGGAAGGCGAAATATACTTCATAGGATCTCAGCTCGATCACCTCTTTTGATATAATTATTACGGCATTTGTTTTTATTTCACTAATTGCTGATATTATTATCTGAAATAATAAAACGGATATACAAAACAAAAAGGAGTTATATCATATGCGAAAAAGTTGTATATTAATGCATATCTCAAGTCTGCCGTCGGAATACGGCATAGGCAAAATGGGCAAGCACGCATTTGAGTTCGTGGATTTTCTGAAAAAAGCAGATGTAAGGTGCTGGCAGATACTTCCGCTGTCTCCGACGAGCTACGGCGATTCGCCATACCAGTCCTTCTCCGTAAAGGCTGGCAATCCATATTTCATTGATTTTGAGATACTGGAATGTGACGGCCTGCTGGAGCACCATGAATATGCTTCATATAAATGGGAGAGCGAGCCGGACAAGGTGGATTACAGCCTGATATATGAGAACTGCTATGAGGTGCTGAGGATAGCCTATTCACGCTTCAAGTCCACGAAGTTTCCCTCATTCAAGGCCTACTGTGACAAGAACAAGGGATGGCTTGAGGAGTATGCCCTGTTCATGGCTCTGAAAAACAAGAACGGCGGCAAAGCCTGGTACGAGTGGGAAAGCGATATCGCAATGCACCGCCCAAAGGCTGTGGCCGCTGAAAAAAAGGAACTGAAAAAGGAGATAGGCTTCTATAAGTTCATACAGTTCGAGTTCAGCCGTCAGTGGAGCGAGCTCAAGAAATATGCTAATGACAGCGGCATAGAGATAATCGGTGATATCCCGATATACTGCGCTCTGGACAGCGTTGAGGTCTGGGCGGATCACCGCCTGTTCTGGCTTGACAGAAAGCGCAGACCTGTATGCGTTGCAGGCTGTCCTCCGGATGATTTTTCCGAGACCGGTCAGCTCTGGGGAAATCCGCTCTACGACTGGGCTTACCATAAAAAAACAGGCTATAAGTGGTGGATCGACCGCATAAAGACTGCCACAGAGCTGTATGATATAGTACGTATCGACCATTTCAGAGGCTTTGAAAGCTTTTATGCCATTCCATTCGGCAATGAGGATGCAACTGTGGGTGAGTGGAAGAAAGGACCGGACTATGAGCTGTTTGCTGCGGCAGAGGACAAGCTGGGCAGACTGAACATAATCGCAGAGGATCTTGGCTTCCTCACTCCTGAGGTAAGGGAGATGCTGTCGAAGTGCGGATATCCGGGAATGAAGGTTTTACAGTTCGGCTTCTCAGATGGCCGCAACGAGTATCTGCCACATAATTTCACCACTCCCAACTGCTTTGCATACACAGGTACTCACGACAATGATACCCTCAAGGGCTGGGTGGATTCCCTTGACAAGAAGTCGCTGAAATTCGCAAAGCAGTATCTCAATGTTGACAGGAAAAAGGATATACCTATGGCGGTAGTCAGGGCGGCCTGGGCAAGTGTTGCGAAGGTGGCTTCCGCACAGATACAGGATTTTCTCGAAAGCCCCGAGGAGGACAGGATGAATACCCCCTCTACACTGGGAAGCAACTGGCAGTTCAGAGTAAAGGAGGGCGACCTTACACCTGAGCTGGCTAAGAAGATCCGCAGGCTGAATAAAATCTATAACCGCTGATAATAGACTGAATGGAGTTTTAAAAAATGGATAAGAATGTATTTATTGAAAAATTCACAGGAAGGCTGCCAAAGGACATAAAGTCCGCTTCTCCACAGCAGCTCCATAATGCGCTCGGAGATACCGTAATGGAGATGTATGCTGATATATGGGCAGATTCACGCAGGGAGCACCTCTCAAAGCGCCGTGCTGCCTACCTCTCTATGGAGTTCCTTGTGGGCAGAATGGTCTACAATAACCTGCTTGTCCTGGGGATCTATGACGAGGTGAATGCAGCCTTTTCAGAGCTGGGACTTGATCTTGCTTCACTTGAGGAGATAGAGGATGCTGCTCTTGGCAACGGCGGTCTTGGACGACTGGCAGCCTGCTTCCTTGACAGTGCCGCAACTCTCGGACTTCCTCTTGACGGCTACGGTATCCGCTACAAGTACGGCCTTTTCAGACAGTCCATAGTTGACGGCTTCCAGAAGGAGGATATCGACGACTGGACAAGATACGGCGATCCCTGGTCAAAGCGCTGTGATGAGGATACTGTTCTCATAGAGTACAACGGCCAGACTGTTAAGGCTGTGCCCTATGATATGCCTGTATTCGGCTGTAAGACTTCAAACGTGGGAACTCTCCGTCTCTGGCAGGCAGAGCCTGTGAAGGAGTTCGATTTCGATACATTCAACAAGCAGGACTATCTTGAAGCTTCTAAGGAGAAGATATATGCCGAGGATATCTCCCGTGTGCTCTATCCCAACGATGATACCAACGAGGGAAAGAAGCTCCGCCTGAAGCAGCAGTATTTTTTCAGCTGCGCTTCACTGACAGATATCATCCGCAAGCATAAGGCTCTTCACGGCACTGTTGATGACCTTGCAGACTATATCTCCATACAGCTCAACGACACGCATCCTGTTATCTCAATTCCTGAGCTTATCCGCCAGTTGGTGGACAACGAGGGCTATACCTTTGAAAAAGCCCTTGAAATGGCAAAGAAGATATTCAACTACACCAACCACACCGTAATGCAGGAAGCGCTTGAAAAGTGGTGGACAGGCCTTGTGGAAGAGGTGCTGCCAAGAATTTACGAGATAATCATACAGATCAACGAGGCTCTTATCGCTGAGCTCTATGCAAAGGGCGTTGAGAAGGAGACTATCGCTGATATGAAGATAATCAAGGGTGAGCTCATCCATATGGCAGATATGGCCTGCTATGCGTCAAGCCATATCAACGGAGTTGCCGAGATACACACTCAGATACTGAAGGATACTGTGCTTGCCGACTGGTACAAGCTCTGTCCGGACAAATTCCGCAACGAGACAAACGGTATCACTCAGCGCCGCTGGCTTGCACTCTGCAACAGGGAGCTTTCAGGCCTTATCACTGAGCTTCTGGGTGATGACGGCTGGACAACTGACCTTGACAGACTTAAAGAACTGACAAAATATGCAGATGACGATGCGGTCATCGATCGTTTCATAAATATCAAACAGGCCAAGAAGCAGCAGCTTGCAGACTTTATAAAGGAGCGTGAGGGTACGGATATCGCTCCGGATTCATTATACGATATCCAGATAAAGCGCCTTCACGAGTACAAGCGTCAGCTCCTGAATGCCTTTGCGATACTCTGGATATACTACGGCATAAAGGACGGCAGCATAAAGAACTTCACTTCTACAACATTTATCTTCGGAGCAAAATCTGCTCCCGGATACAGGAGAGCAAAGGCTATAATCAAGTATATCAACGAGGTGGGCAGGATAGTTGCCGCAGATCCGGATACAAAGGATATAATGAAGGTGGTATTCGTCCAGAACTACAATGTCAGCTATGCTGAAAAGCTTGTAGCCGCAGCAGATGTTTCCGAGCAGATATCCACAGCAGGAACTGAGGCCAGCGGTACAGGCAATATGAAGCTCATGCTCAACGGTGCAGTGACACTCGGTACCTATGACGGTGCTAATATCGAGATAGTTCAGGAGGCCGGCGAGGATAACAACTATATCTTCGGCGCAAGAGTTGAAGACCTTGAGGAGATCATCCCGGATTACGACAGCCGCAAGGTGTTTGCAGAGGATGATATGATAAGGAAGGTAGTCTCTTCACTTATAGATGGCAGCGTTTCTGACGGCGGCAGCGGAGATTTTCGTGAGCTCTATATGTCACTGCTGGACGGCGCAAGCTGGCATGAGCCGGATAATTACTACCTTCTCGGAGATATCAGAAGCTACGTTGACGCAAAGCTGAAATGCGTAAATGACTACAGCAGCGACAGAAAAGCCTTCGCAAGAAAACAGTGGCTCAATATGTGCAACGCCGGTAAGTTCAGCTCGGATAGAACTATCGCCGACTACGCTGAAAATATCTGGAATATTAAATAAAACCACCGACATTAATGCCGGGATTATATGGCGGTATATGTATTTTATCGGGGAAGAACCTTTCTGAGGAAAGGTTCTTCCCCGAACCCCTTTCCAAAGACTTTTAATCTAAAATTTTCCCCAGATAGGGCGCACCCATGTAATACTACATGGGCTTTTTTCTTGCGTGCGCCCTATCTGGGGGAAATTTAAAACTGAAAGTTTTAGGAAGGGAGTTTGAGGGTGACTCCCCGCAGTGCGGGGAGATGTCACGCAGTGACAGAGGGGACCGCCTCCGTCAGAGGAACCCTTTTTCAAAAGGGTTTCCCTCA
>JAAYBK010000464.1 GCA_012718885.1 Ruminococcus sp.
CATTCCCCTCCTTTTCAATAGATACTATACGGAATCCACATTTTTCAGTGTAGAACTTAACATTTTCTTTCTTATCCACAGGCGTTACTAAAGTGATCTTCTCCCAATCATCATAAAGCTCCTTTACAAACTGAACAGCCCCAGTGCCTAATCCTTTGCCCTGATACTCCGGAACAATGCACAAGCAAGTGATCTCATATGCTCTCTTTTCCTGCATTTTACATGAAACGCAGCCTACAGGTCTATTATCGCAAAGTATGATATATTTCGGATGATCTTCTATTGACGCTTCCATCATTTCTACCGTTTTACCGTACCCCGGACACGTACCAAATCTCATATAATCGCTGTAAAATGCAGCATTGTAGATATTTACCAGCATTTCTGCATCTTCTGATCCAGCTTTTCTATATTCTATTTTCACAGTATATCAGCTCCACAGATCCGGATTTATGCGAGTATCTCCGCACATTTTTGTATTACCAAGTATACCACAATCCGTCCTGTTTTTCAACTTATATAAACAAAAAGGCTGCCGGAGATATCTCCTGACAGCCTTTTTCTCACCGCCTATCCTGCTGTATATCCGACTGTAATCTCTGTTGATGCCGATAATGACAGCGGACATTTTCAGAACTATTGGAACTGCGGAAAATAGTCTGACATATAAAGGAGGAATATCTCTCCGTATTGGCAGCAGTAAACTATTTTTAATGCAATTTATCATTGATTTTTTCATCCTGATAAGTTATAATCTATACATAACTTATCAGGCAAAGGATGATGTACATGACCACAAATGAAATGCATGAGCAATTCCTGAAGGAACAGAATGAGCTTCGTGACAAGATCGTTACTTCTGATACTTTTGATATTGACTCGCTAAAACTTGTTGCAGGCGTTGACCTTGCATACTGGCAGCAAGACAGCAATGAATTTGCGGTATGCTGCATCGTAGTGATAGATATATCCACTCATGAAGTTATTGAGAAAAGGCATTGCAGCGGTAAGATCGAAGTACCCTATATGCCGGGATTTCTCGCTTTCAGGGAGCTTCCGCTGATCCTGAAGACTGCGGAGATGCTGGATAACGTCCCTGATATCTACATATTTGACGGCAACGGCTATCTGCATCCACGCCACATGGGTATAGCAACTCACGCTTCTTTTTATCTGAATAAGCCAACTATCGGTATCGCAAAGACCTATTTCCGTGTAGATAAAAAGACCGACTACACAGAGCCAGAAAATGAAGCTGAAAGCTATACAGATATCGTTATAGGCGATGAAGTTTACGGCAGAGCTTTGAGGACACATAAGAATGTAAAGCCCGTATTCATATCTGTGGGCAACAATATATCCCTTGATACAGCCTGTGTTCTTGCACTGAAGCTGACAGACAAGGATAGTCACATACCGATCCCTACACGTTTGGCTGATCTTGAAACTCATATCGAAAGAGAAGCAGCAAGAAATGAAGGAATGGAAAAATAATGAAAAAACAAATACTTACATCGTTTATTCTTGCGGGAACACTCCTGCTTTGTGGCTGCGCCGATAAGAGCAGATCCGGCAGCAGCACATCCACGGCTGACAGTTCATCAGACACAGAGAATGCTGCGATGACATACGACTACGTTCACGGTGATGACGGATATTATAACCTGGCCGAAGACCTCAAATATTTCAAAATGCCCACGCAGTATTCAGGCACCTGCTGGCTGTATGCGGCATCTGCAAGCATGAGCACCGCATATGAAAAGAAGACGGGCAAGGAGCTTGATATCAATATCCCAGAAATCCTTGAAAGCATATACGGTAACGGAAAGCATGAGGGCTTTTTCACCGCAGATGGCGTAGATAAGGCAGATCTTGGCGGATATCAGAATTTTATCACCGATAGACTGTCAAGAGAATGCAGTGACGGCATCACGCTTGACAGTTCAATGATAATTGATCCGAATGACCGTGAGACTATCAAAGGCGCCATCAAAGCAAGAGGCGGAGTTGTAGTCGTGATCGATGACTGGAGCTCAAAAGCAGGAGTGTTCGGAAGCTACCTGACCACGAACTACGATCAGGCCAAAAAATATGACCACGATGTTACGCTTATCGGCTGGGACGATCACTTCCCAAAGGAGTATTTTGAAGTACCTGCAGCAGAAGACGGTGCGTGGATAGCTTACAATTCAAACATCAACGAAAGATATTACTATATCTCCTACTGTTCGCCGTTTGAACAGGCAACAAGCCATACGGTCAGTGATGAGTATTCCGAGGTACTCAGCTACGACGCCGGAAATGGTCTGGACAATTACATCCAGACTGAGGGTTCCACAAAGGTGGCAAATGTTTTCCACAAAAAAGGAAAGCTGGCAGCTGTCGGCACTTTCAATAATTTTGGCACTCAGAACATAAAGATCGAGATCATGTCTGCCGACTTCAAAGACATCCTGTACACACAGGACGCTATGCTGGACTATAACGGCTATCATACTATCCCGCTGACATCTCCCGTTGATGCAGAGGATTTTGCAGTCGTTATAACCTATGAAAAGGGCGCTCCTGTTGAGGGTGAGAGCTTTTATACTGATTTAGCCAGCTACAAAACGTCCATAGAGAAAGGTCAGTCCTTCGTGTTCGTTGACGGCAGTTGGAAAGATATGTCCGACAGCGACATAAAATCGGTACTCAAGACCGGCAAGGGGCAGTCGGTCTGCTTCAGTGAGAAAGGCGAATGGCGGGACTATTTGTCCGACAGCGACATGGAGAATTTGCTCAAGACCGATTTTGAGCCGGGGAACTGCTGTATCAAGGCGCTGTTCATGGAATAAAAGATATAATCAGTATTCCTCCATTTTTTTCTTAAAGCTTTCGCTGTTAGTTCTTGAAACGCTGAGTTCTTCCCTATTGGAAAGCACAGCGACAAGGGCACGGTTGAAACCTGTTTTATATCCCACAGTCTTTTTCATATTGACTATTATTGAACGGGATATACGGAAGAAATCCCTGTCTGCGAGTATATCCTCAAGCTCGAACAGCCGCTGTTTTATCTCGAATTTCCCGTTTTTCATTGCAGCAAAGACTTTTTTCTCACAGGATTCAAAGTACAGAACATTTTCCAGCGGGACCTTTGTCATAGATCCGTTATTTATCACCATTATAGTAGCTGAAGCTTTTTTATTGTCGATTCCGGGATGCAGCAGCTCTGCCTGTACATTTGGCTGCTCCGTTTTGCCTGAACAGCTTCTTACATTAAGTATCTCAGCACCTATAGCTATCCGGTTTGCGAATATTTTTGTATGGAGGTCATATGTACTTGGTTCAGCATAGCCTGTAGTCATGAATC
>JAAYBK010000465.1 GCA_012718885.1 Ruminococcus sp.
ACACTCTCCGAAAGCTCAAGGGCAGCAAATGATCCAAAGAAAAAAGGACGTCCGCTATGGACGTCCTTTTTTAAGGTATAGAAAATTTGAGTATTTCATTACACATAAACCCCGTTTTCTGTCTCGCAGAAAAATAACGCCCTTCATCGGCACCCTCTCAAAAGCCGATCAAGGACGCTATTCAGTTGGAGTGAAAGCGCACCCTCTATACGCCTTCACATATCGGCTGGCACAAATTTCGCAGTGCCGTATACGATCCTTTTGCCTGCGTGGAACGATTGTAACAACGTCTGCATCGTTATCTGCTGTTTTTAGGCGATTAAACATATTATAGGCATTAATGTTCAATAACAGCTATAATGCATAGTCTAATAATGAAATGAATTAGTACGATCGATCCGGCGGAGTTTAGACCGGATGGGCTAAAACGTGATCATATCTGCCGATCTTACAGGACACAAAAAATGTATCTGAATGTAATTATGCTGTGGACGAGAACCCCGATTTATCGGTGTATTCCGCATCCAACAATTGTATTATAAAGCAAACCACTCCAAGAATCAATTGACAATATTGCTTGAATTTGCAACTATATTGCTGTAAATTGTACATTGTTTTATATTAATATATTATGAATAAATACACATATATTGCCAGTGTTTCCTTAAAGGATTATTATTTAATTTCCGTATAGTCAGCGTTCATTCTTTTCAGGCCGGGCTACCACTTTTTTCCTAAATACAGGCTTTATCGTGCAAAATACAAATGGTATAATTTTATCACCGTAATACGACAAGTGATTTTTAGCGTAAAATTTCTGATCTCTCTCAGCTTTGATTACTTTAATGAACGAAATACATCTGACTGATTATTGAAGAATTTTTGAATAATTTCGTGATTTTTCATTATTCTATCACAAATCTCTCCCGGTCATCCCGGCAAAAAAGAAGGAGCCTTGCGGCTCCTGTTTTTCTTATAGTATCCCCTCAAATGCTTCTTCAATGCATTTTTCATAGTACTGCTTGCTCCAGCCGAACTCAAATTCACTGAAAAGTTTGAGGCAGGCTTTTGCGCTTTCAACTGCAGCGGCTGCGCCTTCTTCATCACCGCTCTTTGTAAGCAGATACACTCCTGTTATCATTATCTCCAGAAGCTTTGTGTCGTTCTTGCCCTGGGGCTTATAGCCGAATTTCATCAGCTTGAACGCCTCTTTGTAGTGCTTTGCGGCACAGTCTGCAAGTGCAAGGGCAATATACATATCCGCCTGCTGCTGCAAGGGCTTCTTCTGAGAATAATTCTGGAGGAAATTGATATTTACCGTTCTGAAATCCTCAGCTTCACGCCATCTTCCCAGCTTGCTCTGGGTCTTCAGCATCTCTATACAGTAATTATACTTATCATCTCCGCTGAGCTTTCTGTCCTCCAGCATCTGAAGGTAAAAATCAGCAGTTTTATTATCATGCACCCTATCGTAAAGCTTTATCAGCTGGATGATATCCTCCGGCGCAGGCTTCTTGACATCTCTCACAAATGTATCTGCATACAGCTCGCACAGCTCTTTGGTATAGCCTTCGCTGGTGTAAAGCTGATATACTTCTTCATATTTCCTCATCTCTGCACCGAATGACGGCAGCAGTGATCTTCCGAAATTATTTTTCCTGCGTTCTAACGGCGATAGCATAAGCTCTTTCCCTCCCGGCAGTATCCGGCCACAGCCGTGATACTTAATTCTCTGTACCAGTTAATTTTAGCACAAACTCAGCACTTAGTCAATATTTGTTGCGCTGTTTAGAACAAAACTGTTGAAATGCACAAAAAGCAAGCCCGATTTTTTCTAAATCAATTTATTGAACTATATGCTATTTTTAAGCTTATTTCAATATTTTGTGGTATAATATATAATAGTAAGTTATAGGCTGATACAAAGAGCTCCCGCCGGAGTCTCCCGCATACATCTTATCAAAAAGGAATGATGTTTTATGAGAATACTTGTTGTAGAGGATGAGATACAGCTCGCTGATGCTCTCAGCGAGATACTCAGAAGAAATATGTATACCGTCGACACTTCCTACGACGGTACTGACGGTCTGGACAATGCCATGAGCGGCGTTTATGACTGTATCATTCTTGATGTTATGCTGCCCGGGATAAACGGCTTTGAGGTGCTGAGAAAGCTCAGGAAGGAAAAGATCTCCACACCGGTGCTTCTCCTCACAGCCAAGAGCGAGGTTGAGGACAAGATCAACGGTCTGGATATCGGAGCAGACGACTATCTGACCAAACCCTTTGTCACAGGAGAGCTCCTGGCAAGGATACGCGCCCTTACAAGACGCAAGGGCGAGATAATCGACGAGAGCAGACTGGATTACAACGGCCTCGAACTCAACAAGAGGACCTGCTCTGTGATATGGAACGGCAACGATGTCAAACTCAGTCTCAAGGAGTACCAGATAATGGAGCTCCTCATTTCCAACCCACACCAGATACTCCCG